>JBJERX010000069.1:0-46679 GCA_051882495.1 Huintestinicola sp.
AATATGCGGATATTGCAAGGTTTTCTGACGACGGATTTCGACAGCGGGGCAAGCATAAAATTTGGTAATTAATTGGGGGAGCAATATTACCGAAAATGTTCTCCCAAATTAACATCTGAGGTTAAAATGTGTTGATTGACATTAACTTTTTTTCATGCTATAATTTCAACACGAGGTGAAAACATGAATACATCAAATCTGAAAACATTAAGAAAAACCGCAAAGCTTACTCAGGAGGAGCTTGCGGAAAAGCTCAATGTTACCCGTCAGACTGTTGCCAAATGGGAAACCGGGGAATCTCTTCCCGATATAGACAGCTGCATACGTATGGCAACACTGTATAACATAACTCTCGACGATCTTGTAATGTATGCAAAGCAGCCCCATTCCAATCAGTCTCCAAAGGGCAAGCATATTTTCGGCGTCGTTAAGATACGCCCGGACAACACCATCAAGCTTCCCGACAAGGCTATGGAGGTATTTGATCTTGAAAAGGGAGATAAGGTGCTGATCCTCGGTGATGAAGCTCAGGGAATCGCAGTTGTTAAGCTCAAAGGCTTTATCGATTTTACAAACGAATTCCTAAAAGCACTGAAAAATAGCGAAGATGAAGATAAAGATAAGGAAGAGGGTTAATTATGCACGCTGTTGAAATCAGAAATCTCACAAAAAAATACAAAGAGCTGACTGCAGTCAATGATCTTTCCATGACAATTGAGGAGGGAGAAATGATATCTCTTCTGGGCATGAACGGTGCAGGTAAGACTACTACTATTAAAATGCTCTCCTGCCTTGCAAAGCCTACTTCGGGAGACGCATTGGTATACGGCAAAAGCATTCTCACCGAGCAGGAGGCTGTTAAACAGGTGATCGGCATTTCTCCGCAGGAGAATTCCGCAGCCAAGAATCTGACCGTGAAAGAGAATCTGGAATTCATGTGCGGTATCTACGGTATTGACAAGGCTAAGAGCAAAGAAAACATTGACCGCATAGTTGAGAGCTTTTCATTGGGTGACAGGCTCAATATGCGTGCGGGCAAGCTTTCCGGAGGCTGGCAGAAAAGGCTTAGCATTGCAATGGCTCTTATAACCGACCCGAAGGTCCTCTTTCTGGATGAACCCACACTTGGACTTGACGTTGTTGCAAGACGTGAGCTCTGGAACGTTATCAAGGCTATAAAGGGTAAGATCACAATTATCCTGACAACACATTACATGGAAGAATCGGAAAATCTGGCTGACAGGATAGCAATAATGAAGGACGGTCAGCTCAAGGAATACAGCACTCTTGATGAGCTTCGTACAAAAACAGGGGAAGAAAGCCTTGAGGAAATATTCCTTAAGCTTACTGTATAATGGAGGATGTAAAATGAAAAGTCTGGTATTTGCATCAAGAAACATAAAGGAAATTCTCAGAGACCCGCTGAGCTGGGTATTCTGTCTGGGATTCCCCCTTGTAATGATGTTTATCATGTCAATAGTTAATTCAAGCATAACCGAGGAGGCAGGCCTCACAATATTCCGCATAGAAAATCTCGCCCCCGGAATAGCGATCTTCGCTCTGACCTTTATCATGCTTTTTGCTACTCTGCTGGTTGCGGGAGACAGATCGGAGGCTTTTCTTCTGAGAGTGTACACATCTCCCATGAAACCATCGGATTACATAGCGGGATATCTTTTCCCCCTTATCATTCTTTCGGCAGGACAGTCACTGATAACGGGCGTTGTAGCTGTTATCTGGGCATCGGCACAGGGAACACCCATAAGCATTGTCAATATGCTTGCATCAATTATTCTGACACTTCCCTCAGCAATCATGTTCGTAAGCTTCGGGCTTCTTTTCGGCACGCTTTTCAACAAAAATGCCGCTCCCGGCTTATGCTCAATAATCATTAGCTTTTCGGGAATGCTGGGCGGCATCTACATGGATGTTGAATCCATTGGCGGAAAGTTCTATGATGTATGCAGATTTCTCCCCTTTATTCACTCGGTAAACTCCGCACGGTATGCATACAGCGGTCAGTTTACGGACAGTCTTTGCGAGACAGGGATAATTTCTGTCTGGGCGGTGGTTATTCTTATAATTTCCATAGTAGTATTCAGAAAAAAAATGAAATTCTGATAATGATTTTATCACTGAGGACTGCTGCATTTCACAGATGCGGCAGTCCTTTTTATTCCGTCTGAAATGGGGGGTACCGTGGGGACAACTATTTTGAATTGATTGGGATAAACCACAGTTTATCGGTAACTGCATCGTACCGTTACCGAGTAACTATGTATAGCATCAATCATAAGTATGGAACGTCCGGATGCAGGCACAGCCTGCCTGCCCTTCCAGCGGGTGTAATTATTGAATAAAATCTGCATACAATATGAAAAAAAACACAAGGAGAGTATTGTATGAATATATCGGATGAATCATTGAAAAAGCATTGTTTGTGGAAAGGAAAAATCGAGGTAATCAGCCGAATCCCCCTGGAAAGTGCAGATGATCTTGCTCTCGCATATACCCCCGGAGTAGCTGCCGCCTGCCTGGAAATACAGAGTGACCTGTCAAAAAGCTTTGAGCTGACACGGCGGGGAAATCTGGTTGCTGTCGTTACAGACGGCTCTGCTGTGCTGGGGCTGGGAAATATCGGTCCTGAGGCAGGTATGCCCGTTATGGAGGGAAAATGTGCCCTGTTCAAGGCTTTCGGCGGAGTTGATGCTGTGCCTGTCTGCATACGCTCCAATGATACAGAGGATATTATCCGTACAGTTAAGCTGATTGCAGGTTCTTTCGGAGGAATCAATCTTGAAGATATCTCCGCTCCCCGCTGCTTTGAGATCGAGGAACGCCTGAAAAAAGAATGTGATATCCCTGTGTTTCATGACGATCAGCACGGCACCGCAATTGTTACTCTGGCAGCTATGCTAAATGCTCTGAAGCTGACTGGCAAAAGGCTATGTGATATCAAGGTCACAGTCAACGGTGCGGGGGCAGCAGGGATAGCCGTAACACGGCTCCTGATGTCACGAGGGCTGAAAAATGTCATCGTCTGCGACAGAAAGGGTACTGTTTATAAGGGAAGGAATGACCTGAATCCTCTTAAATCAGCCATTGCTGAGATCACAAATCCCGAAGGGATAAAGGGCACTCTTGCTGATGCAATGAAAGGCTCCGATGCATTCATCGGTGTATCCTCACCGGGCTGCGTTACGGAGGACATGGTCCGTACAATGGCACCCGACCCTATTTTATTTCCCCTTGCAAATCCCGTCCCCGAGATAATGCCCGAGGCGGCACGTCACGCAGGTGCGGCTGTTATAGGAACGGGAAGAAGCGATTATCCCAATCAGATAAATAACGTCCTTGCTTTTCCGGGAATATTCCGAGGGGCACTTGATGCTCATGCAAGGGACATCACAGAAGACATGCAGCTTGCCGCTGCCGACGCTATAGCAGATATGATACCTCCTGGCAAGCTGTCCCCTGAATATATTATCCCCTCCCCTCTTGACAAAGGAGTAGCACCTGCCGTTGCAAAAGCTGTTGCTGCGGCATGGAAAAACTTGTGATAAACAACACTCCAAAAAAAATATAAAAAAAATTGAAAAAACTCTTGACAACCATGAAAAATAGTGTATAATATAATTAGCACTCAAAGAGAATGAGTGCTAACACATTAAGTGATAGACTGCTAAAAATTTAAAGTTTTATGCAGTTTTACGCCGCATTCACTATTATCTTATCAGAAAGCGGCATTAACAGGAAGGAGTTTTTTGCATGACTATCAAACCACTTGAAGACAGAGTTGTAATTAAAATGGTTGAGGCTGAGGAAACTACTAAGAGCGGAATCATCCTTACAGGCAACGCTAAGGAGAAGCCCCAGATCGCTGAGATCGTTGAGGTAGGCCCCGGCGGTATCGTTGACGGACATGAGGTAAAGATGAACCTCAAGGTTGGTCAGAAGGTTCTTGCATCCAAGTATGCGGGCACAGAAGTTAAGCTTGACGGCGTTGAGTACACAATTCTCCGTCAGTCCGACATTCTTGCAGTTGTTGAATAATCAGCTCATATCATCTATTATATAGGAGGAATTTATCATGGCAAAGGATATCATTTACGGCGAAGAAGCCAGAAAGTCTTTACAGGCAGGTATTGACAAGCTTGCCGATACAGTTAAGATCACACTTGGTCCTAAAGGCAGAAATGTAGTTCTGGACAGAAAGTTCGGTGCACCCCTTATTACAAACGACGGTGTTACTATCGCTAAGGAGATCGAGCTGGAAAACGCATTTGAGAACATGGGTGCTCAGCTTGTTAAGGAAGTTGCTACTAAGACTAACGACGCAGCAGGCGACGGTACAACAACAGCTACTCTTCTCGCTCAGGCTCTCATCCGTGAGGGTATGAAGAACATTGCAGCAGGTGCAAATCCCATGGTAGTCAAGAAGGGTATGGCAAAGGCTGTTGACGCTGCTGTTGATGCCATCAAGGCTAACTCCAAGGAGGTTGAAGGCTCTGCTGATATCGAAAGAGTTGCAACAGTATCCTCCGCTGACGAGAAGGTGGGCAAGCTCATTGCAGAGGCAATGGACAAGGTAACAGCTGACGGCGTTATCACAATTGAGGAATCCAAGACTGCCGAGACATACTCCGAGGTAGTTGAGGGTATGCAGTTCGACAGAGGATACATCACTCCTTACATGGTAACAGATACAGATAAGATGGTAGCTGACATTGACGATGCTTACATTCTTATCACAGACAAGAAGATCTCCTCCATTCAGGAGCTTCTCCCCCTCCTTGAGCAGATCGTTCAGGCAGGCAAGAAGCTTATCATCATCGCTGAGGACATCGAAGGCGAAGCACTTTCCACACTTATCGTAAACAAGCTGAGAGGCACATTTACCTGCGTAGCTGTAAAGGCTCCCGGCTTCGGTGACAGAAGAAAGGAAATGCTCCAGGATATCGCTATCCTCACAGGCGGACAGGTAATTTCCGAGGAAGTAGGTCTTGAGCTTAAGGATACACAGATCAGCCAGCTGGGCCGTGCTCGTCAGGTTAAGGTAACAAAGGAAAATACTGTTATCGTTGACGGTGCAGGAAGCTCCGATGAGATCAAGGCAAGGATCGGACAGATCAAGTCTCAGATCGAGGTTACTACATCCGATTTCGACAGAGAAAAGCTCCAGGAAAGACTTGCAAAGCTTTCCGGCGGTGTTGCAGTTATCAAGGTAGGTGCAGCTACTGAGATCGAAATGAAGGAAAAGAAGCTCCGTATCGAGGACGCACTTGCTGCTACAAAGGCTGCTGTTGCAGAGGGTATCGTAGCAGGCGGCGGAACAGCTCTCATCAACGCTATGCCCGCTGTTACAAAGCTTATCGGCACACTCTCGGGCGATGAAAAGACAGGTGCTCAGATCGTTCTTAAGGCACTTGAAGAGCCTGTTCGTCAGATCGCTGCAAACGCAGGTCTTGAAGGCTCCGTAATAATTGACAAGATCGTTCGCTCCAGAAAGGTTGGCTACGGCTTCGATGCTTACAATGAGACATATGTTGATATGCTTCCCGCAGGTATCGTAGATCCTACCAAGGTAACAAGAAGTGCTCTCCAGAATGCAGCTTCCGTTGCTTCAATGGTACTCACAACAGAGTCCCTTGTAGCTGACATCAAGGAAGAAAACCCTGCTCCTGCAGCCGGTGCAGGCATGGGCGGAATGGGCGGAATGTATTAATAGCTGAAAATATCATTTCCCGCGGGGCTATGTGTTTGCATAGCCCCGTTTTTTGTAAACCATATAAAAAAATCACATAAAAATCAAAATAAAAGTTAACATAAAAGCCAAAATATCACTTGACAAATCTGCAAAAAAAGTGTAAAATATATAAAGATATGTTTGTGTCCCACTGCCAATGAAAACGTTTTTCCGAGGCAACGGACTTAAGCAATGTGATTATGGTATAAATTCGGCGTTTCTGACGTACGGATCATTATTCGATTTCGGAGGGAAAAAATTATGCAGAAGGCAATCGGCGTATTAACAAGCGGAGGCGACGCTCCCGGAATGAACGCTGCTGTCAGAGCAGTAACAAGAGCAGCTATCAACAAGGGCTACAAGGTTATCGGCATCCAGAGAGGTTATAACGGTCTCCTTAACGGCGAATGCGTTGAACTCAGCTGCCGTGACGTTTCGGATATTATTCAGAGAGGCGGTACTATCCTCTATACAGCAAGATGCCTTGAATTCAAAAAGGATGATAAGTACATTATCGAAGCAGCTGAAAAGTGCAAGACTCTCAACATTGAAGGCCTCGTAGTTATCGGCGGTGACGGTTCCTTTGCAGGTGCTGCCAAGCTTTCCAGACTGGGCGGTCTTCGCTGCATAGGCATCCCCGGCACAATCGACAACGATATACAGTGTACAGAATATACTATCGGTTACGATACAGCTATGAACACAGCTCTTGAAATGATCGACAGGATCAGAGATACATCCCAGTCCCACGACCGCTGCTCTGTTGTTGAAGTAATGGGCAGAAATGCAGGCTGGATCGCTCTTAACGTTGCTGTTGCTTCAGGTGCTATTGCCTGCATCACTCCCGAGATGCCTTACGATATAAACGCTATAGCAGATAAGATCAAGAAGGCTCATGAGGCTCAGAAGGAGCACTTCATCGTTGTTGTTGCTGAGGGCGTTGAAAACTCCCAGGGCATAACTGATGACATTAAGAAGCTTACAGGCATCGAAACAAGACTTACTGTTCTCGGTCACGTTCAGAGAGGCGGTATGCCTACTCTCAGAGACAGAGTTGCGGCAAGCCAGATGGGGTATCGTGCAGTTGAGCTTATCGACAGCGGTGCTACAAACCGTGTTGTCGGCATGAAGGATAACAAGATCATTGACGTTGATATCCAGGAAGCTCTCTCCATGAAGAAGCCTTTCGACGAGGAACTTTACAGGGTTTGCAACGAGATCACATTCTGATACGGTATAAGTATTATAATAAAATTCAAAGGGGCTTTTCACACTATGAAAAGCCTTTTTGTTTATGAAAGGAACGATATTTCCATGGATAATATCAAGGTAGGCTTTATCGGAGCAGGAAATATGGGTGCCGCTATAATGAGAGGCATTGCTTCTGTTATGGGAGATATGGTCTCCATGTGTGCATACAATCCCACACGCTCAAAGGTGGAGGCTCTTGCCGACTGCGGAGTTGCGGCAATGGACAGCGAAAATGATGTTGTCAAGGCATCAAAGTATGTTTTCCTTGCTGTAAAGCCCCAGAAATTTGATGAGGTGCTTACAAAAATATCCGAGGATGTTACAGATGATACGGTTTTTGTTTCAATTGCCGCAGGAATCACCGAGGAATACATAGCATCCAAGACCATCCCGGGAGCAAAGGTAGTGCTTGCCATGCCCAATACACCCTTTCTGCTGGGTCAGGGTGCTACTGCTCTTGCTAAGGGAAGCACTGTTTCCCATGAAGAGTTTGCTCTGGTCAAGAGCATTTTCGCATCGGGAGGAACAACAGCCGAGATACCCACGGACAAGATGAAGGAGGTCATTGCCATAAACGGCAGCTCCCCCGCTTTCATCTACCTTTTCGCAAAGGGATTCGTGGATTATGCCGCATCTGTGGGCATTTCAGCCGATGAAGCTCTGAAGCTGTTCTCACAGTCGCTTATCGGCTCTGCTAAGATGATGACCGATTCGGGCAAGTCCATTGACGAGCTTATCAGGCAGGTCTCATCCCCCGGAGGAACAACTCTCATGGGTCTCGAAGCCCTTTACGAAGGCAAGCTCACCGATACAGTCAAGGACTGCTGTGAACGCTGCACAAAGCGTGCTTACGAATTATCAAAGTAATAAATCCCCCTCCCGCTGCATATGATTAACTATCATGAGCACAGGTATTCCCAGGCTCAGAAACGGGAGGGTAAAAACATGACAGCTAATGTCCGCAGACCGATAAAAAGATACCGATGTGTTTCGGGAAATATCCGCAGGACAAACCTTTCGGATGCTCCGAAGCATATTGAAACAGGATATATCCTGCTGACCATATGTGCAGCTGCAGGAATTTTCGCAGGAGCTTTTACCTGCCCCGACGATGAAATTTCCGCTCTTGCAAATAATTACATCCGATCAAGAACAGAATGCAGCAGCGGACTGTGCTTTCTGCTGTCATTCATTCAGCTTATGATACCCATAGTGACAGCATTTCTTTTCGGAATGACCCTATGGGGAAGCGGAGCTGCTTGTCTGCTGGCATTTTTCCGCTCATGCGGTGCAGGTGCGGCGGCTATGCAGGCAATAGCCTCGGGAGATCCCCTGTTCATTATCACAGGACAGATACTTTCTGTTGCCCTGACTATGCTCTCGGCAAGGGAATGCATCCGTATGTCACGATGCATCAGGGACAGGCTCACAGGCAGCGTATCCTCGGACAGCAGCAGGGACACTCAGCTGTATCTTATGAAATTCGCACTGATCATACTTACAGCAGCTGTATCGGCAGCTGCGGAAACAGGAGCTGCTTATCTGCTGCTCAGATAAAAAAATTCTGACGTTAAAAGGAGTTGTAACCTTTGGGATTATTCGGTGCTGACTATGAAAAAGCAGGTGTGGGTATTTCCAAAAACGCACCAAAAAAGAAACCCTTTTTCGATTTCTGGGATCTCTACGGAAGACGCTTCTGGAAGATGCTGGAGCTGAGTCTCCTTACATTTGTATTCTGCATCCCCGTTGTGACCATAGGTCCTGCAATTGCAGGAATGACACGTGTCCTCAGACTTTACTCACTTGACAAAAACGCATTTCTCTGGCATGATTTCTGGAGAGGCTTCTCCGAAAACTGGAAGCAGTCCCTTCCGCTGGGACTTATCGACCTGGTTTCATGCGTATCGCTGGTCTGTGCTCTGGAGGTGTATCCCGCTCTCGGTACTCAATCAGGGAACACAGTTTTATTTTACGCACTTTGTGCTATCTCTGTAAGCTTTGTGCTTACTATCTTTATGATGAATTTCTTTGCATTCCCTATGATAGTAGCTACAGACCTGAGCTTCGGCAATATTCTGAAGAATTCCTTCTACCTGACCTGCATAGGTCTTAAAAAGAATCTGCTGACCCTCATCTGGGTGGCTCTTGTCATTGTACTGACAGTGGTATTGTTCTTCATCCATTCATCCACTCTTATCCTGATACCTGTGTGGACGCTGAGCTTTGTGGGATTTATAATCACCTACAACAGCTACCCCCTCATTCAGAAGTATGTTATCGACCCGTTCTACAGGGAAAAGGGAATGGATAACCCTGAGTATGATTATCTGAAGCCTGTGTCGGATGATGAAACCCTTTTTGCGGACAAGGGCGGAGAGGAAGCACCCATCGAGTCCGGTAAAAAGAAAAAGGGAAAAACTATTTCATGATCTGCGGTGCAGATATTTCCGGAATATCATAATTGTTCACAGAAAACTTTCTGAAAAAAATCAAAAAAACACTTTACAAACAGACAAATATGTGTTATAATAAGTCTTGCGTTCTGCACCATAACTGTGCAGAAGCGTCCATCCGCATTCTTAGCATGCGGGTTACGCCCCTGTTTTTGGGGAATTTTACCTGCCGCATGCCCGGTATGACGGAAATATTTAAAGAGGTGAATTTACCATGATGCTCAAAGAAGAAAAAAATGCAGTAATCGAAGCAAACAGACTCAGTGAAAACGATACAGGTTCTCCTGAGGTTCAGATCGCTATTCTCACAAAGAGAATCAACGACCTTACCGAACACCTGAAGGTTCACAAGAAGGACAACCACTCCAGAAGAGGTCTTTTCAAGATGGTTGGTCACAGACGTAACCTCCTCAACTATCTCGCTAAGAAGGATATCAACAGATATCGTGCAATTATCGAGAAGCTCGGTATTCGTAAGTAATTTAATCTGGTTTCGAGAGGCAGATCGTAAAGGAAGCATTTCCTTTACTCTGCCTTTTGGTGCATTTTTTAACAGCATGATTCTTTGGATGCTGACTGACAGCAGACTGTAAAAAGCAATTGCGGACAGCTTCCACTCAGCAGCCGGCGGACAGGTGTTAGCATTAAATCGGGTGTACGAAATAATCGTATTTACAACCATCTCGTATATCGGATTTATTGCTAAAACTGCCGCCGTAAAAATCAAATTTACAGGAGGTAAAATCAATGAATTCAAAAAAGACATTTGATAACTACAGAGTTTTCAAGACCACTTTTGCAGGCCGTGAGCTTACTGTTGAAACAGGAAAGACCTGTGAGCTTTCAAACGGCTCCTGCTGGGTACGCTACGGCGAAACAGTTGTTATGGCCAATGTTACAGCAAGCGTTAAACCCAGAGAGGGTGTGGATTTCTTCCCTCTTTCTGTTGATTATGAGGAGAAGCTTTACTCGGTAGGACGCATTCCCGGTTCCTTCATGAAGCGTGAGGGCAAGCCTTCCGAAAAGGCTATCCTTACATCCCGTGTTGTTGACCGTCCTATCAGACCTCTCTTCCCCAAGGACATGAGAAACGACGTTTCTGTCGTTATGACAGTTCTTGCTGTTGACCCCGATAACGTTCCCGAGATCGTTGGCATGATCGCAGCTTCTATCGCTATCGCTATCTCCGATATTCCCTGGAACGGTCCTATCGCAGGCATCAGCGTAGGTCTCGTTGACGGACAGATCGTTCTTAACCCCACACTGGAGCAGAGAGCTCACAACGACCTCAATCTCACAGTTGCAGGTACAATGGAAAAGATCGTTATGATCGAAGCAGGTGCCAAGGAAGTTGACGATGACACAATGCTTGAAGCTATCATGACAGGTCATGAGGAGATCAAGAAGATGGTTTCCTTTATCAGCGACATACAGAAGGAGATCGGAAAGAAGAAGTTCGAGTTTGAATCCATGGAAGTTGACCACGATATGTTCGACGCTATCGAAGCTTTCGCAGCTGACAGAGTTATGGTCGCTCTGGATACAGATGACAAGAACAAGCGTGAAGAAATGCTTAATCCTATCAAGGATGATATCCACGCTAAGTTTGATGAAGAATATCCCGAAAAGATCGGCATGATCGACGAGTGCATCTATAAGCTCCAGAAAAAGATCGTAAGAAACTGGCTCTACGAGGGCAAGCGTGTTGACGGCAGAGGTCTCGACGATATCCGTCCTCTCGCTGCTGAGGTAGGCGTTCTTCCCAGAGTTCACGGTTCCGGTCTCTTTACAAGAGGTCAGACACAGGTTCTCACAGTTGCAACACTTGGCCCAGTAAGCGACGCTCAGAAGATCGACGGTCTGGACGAAGAGGATTCCAAGAGATATATGCACCACTACAACTTCCCCTCCTACTCTGTTGGTGAGACAAAGCCCTCAAGAGGCCCCGGCAGACGTGAGATCGGTCACGGTGCACTTGCTGAAAGAGCACTTGAACCCGTTATACCTCCCGTTGAGGAATTCCCTTACGCTATCAGACTTGTTTCCGAGGTCCTTTCCTCAAACGGTTCCACATCACAGGGCTCTATCTGCGGTTCAACACTTGCACTTATGGATGCAGGTGTCCCCATCAAGGCTCCCGTTGCAGGTATCTCCTGCGGACTTATCACACGTGACGACGGCAGCTTCCAGACTATGGTTGATATCCAGGGTCTTGAGGACTTCTTCGGCGACATGGACTTCAAGGTTGGCGGTACTAAGAAGGGTATCACAGCTATCCAGGTAGATATCAAGGTTGACGGTCTTACACCTGCCATCATCAAGGAAGCATTTGCAAAGACACACGCAGCAAGAGATTACATCCTTGACGAGATCATGCTCAAGGCTATCCCTGAGCCTCGTGAGGAAGTACGTGAGTACGCTCCTAAGATGATGCAGACTAAGGTTCCCGTTGACAAGATCCGTGAGGTTATCGGTCAGGGCGGCAAGGTTATTCAGAAGATCTCCGCTGACTGCCAGGTAAAGATCGACATCAATGACGAGGGCAACGTATTCATTTCAGGCATCGACGCTGCAAATGTCAAGAAGGCTCTCCAGATCGTTAACACAATCGCTCACGACCCCGAGATCGGCTCTATCTACAGAGGCAAGGTAGTTCGTCTCATGAACTTCGGTGCATTTGTTGAGATAGCTCCCGGTAAAGACGGTCTGGTTCACATCTCCAAGCTTGACAAGCAGAGAGTTGAAAAGGTTGAGGATATCGTTTCCGTTGGCGACGAGATCGTTGTTAAGGTTATGGAGATCGACAGCCAGGGCAGAATAAATCTCTCCCGCAAGGACGCTCTTGCAGACCTTGAAGCTAAGAAGAACGCTCAGTAATCATTATCGGTTCAGATATTAAAATAAACAGTGCCATAGTACATTTTCCCAAAATGTGCTATGGCACCGTTTTTGTCACTATATTATTATCCCACTGAAATGATCCATCTCATGCTGGATTATCTGTGCGTCAAAGCCTCTGAGCACCTTCTTCTTTTTCCGCATGTTCTCATCCAGATACTCCACCGTGATAACGCTCCATCGCTTAGCAGGACGAACTCCGTCAAGGGACAGGCATCCCTCCTCGGTTTCGTATTCCTTTTCCTTTGCGGTGATAACAGGGTTTATCATGATAACGAAATTCTTTCCCAGATGTGCCGCAAGGATAGTCTTGTGTATGCCTATCATATTTGCCGCCATACCCACGCATCTGTCCGAATTGGCTTTCAGTGTGTCCATCAGATCACGGGCTGTCTGCATATCATTTTCATCTGCCGCCGATGATCTCACTTTCAGAATGATCGGGTCACGAACGATCTCTCTGACCATTTTATCACTTCCATATTATTTTTTACTCAAAGATAGTATCGTTACCGAGCTGTAAACTCTGACACAAAGCAAAAGCACCGTAACGAGCGGGTGCAGGCTCAGCCTGCTATAATTTTGCAACATTGCCCAATGCCGCATTACCCTCACCAACGATCTCGAAAAGCTCCTCCATCAGCTCTGCCGAAAGTCCCGCTGTTCTGATATCCTTGTGAACGATGTTCTTCTTTATATCCTCGAATCGGAAAATAACAGGGGTATTTCCCTTGTGACGTGAAAGAACTTCAACGCACCTGTCGATAACCTCCCTGCTGCGTGAATCACATCGGATAAAAAGCTTTGCACTTTCCGAACGAAAAACGGAATCTCTGAACATCTCTGCCGGAAAAATCCTGTCCGCAAGAATGTTGACATTTCCGTCCCTGTCAGTTGACAGCTTGCCCTCCATGTAGACCCTGCTGCCCTGTGCGATAAGCTTGCGTGCAGAGGCATATACATTCGGGAATATTACACATTCAATTACTCCGCTCATGTCCTCCGCTTCGGCAAATGCCATCTGTGCTCCCGTTTTTGCAGAGTGGAGCTTGACCGATGACAGTGTGCATACAAGTGCAACGGATGTCCCTTCACGCAATGAAGCTATCTGCAGGATATCGGGAAGAAGCAATGCCTTTGCGGCAGTACGTGCATCCTTCAGCGGATGTCCCGATACATATATGCCAAGTATTTCCTTCTCCATTTCAAGAAGCTCATTCTGCGAATATTCCTCTGCATAGGGAATGTTTTCGTCATCGGACGCCGCCCCCGATGAACCGTCAGCTATACCGAAAAAGTCAAGCTGACCATCTATGGCATTCCGTGAACTGAAGGTTGCATTTGAGGCTACAACATCGTAGTTTTCTATCATCTGACGGCGGTTCAGCGGAAATCCGTCCAATGCTCCGCATCGGATAAGGCTCTCGGCAGCCCGCCGTGAAAAATCCTTCCCCGAAAGACGGCTTATCAGGTCGGATAAGCTTTTGTATCTGCCGCCCCGTTCCCTCTCCTCAATTATGCTTCTGATAACTCCCCTGCCGAGATTTTTTGCCGCAAGGAGGGAAAAACGGATACCCTCATCAACTGCAGTAAAGCCCATTCCGCTTTCATTGATATCCGGTCTGAGTATCTTTACTCCATGCCGTCCGCACTCGGATATATTTTCCATAAGCCTGCCTGTGCTTTCCGTAAATGCCGACATAAAGGCAGCCATGTATTCCTTGTAGAAATGACATTTCAGGTATGCTGTCTGATAGGCAACATAAGCGTAAGCCGCAGCATGGGATTTATTGAATGCATAGGAGGCAAAGCCTGCCATTTCATCAAATACGCCGTTGGCAACAGCCTCCGGGATGCCGTTTTTCACCGCTCCCACAATGAATACATCCCGCTCCTTTGCCATAACATCATGCTTTTTCTTTGCCATTGCACGGCGGACAAGGTCAGCCTGACCGTAGGAATACCCTGCCATCTTGCGGCATATCTCCATGACCTGCTCCTGATACACGATGCACCCGCAGGTCACTTCAAGGATATCCTTAAGGACAGGATGTGCGTAGGTTATCCTCTCGGGATGCTCACGGTTTGCAAGGTAACGGGGAATACTGTCCATAGGTCCGGGACGGTAAAGGGACAGTGCCGCAGTAAGATCTTCTATAGAACGGGGACGAAGCTTGATAAGCAGCTGTCTCATTCCGCCGCTTTCAAACTGAAACACCCCCGTAGTATCTCCCGCAGACAGCATCGCAAAAGTCTCGGGGTCATCATCGGGTACTTTTCTGATAGAAAAATCGGGGAGCTTTTTCCGCACTGCTTCCTCGCAGTCATGGATAATAGTAAGATTGCGAAGCCCCAGAAAGTCCATTTTCAGCATTCCCACACGTTCAAGTGCAGTCATAGTGTACTGGGTAGCAGTGATATTATCCCTGCATACAAGGGGAACATAATCGCTGACAGGTGCGTCGCTGATGACCACACCAGCCGCATGTGTTGAGGTGTTGCGGGGCATTCCCTCGATGTATTTAGCTGTGTCAAGTATCTCACGTATCTGGGAGTCGGTATCATAGAGCTTTTTCAGCTCCGCAGATTCTTCAAGTGCCCTTTCAAGGGTCATATGAAGCCCCTGAGGGATAAGCTTTGATATCATATCCCCCGCACTGTAGGGCATGTCCAGCACTCTCGCCACATCACGGACTGCCGCCTTTGCTGCCATTGTGCCGAAGGTGACTATCTGTGCCACACGGTCACTGCCGTAACGTCTGATGACGTAGTCGATGACCTCCTGACGGCGTTCGTAGCAGAAGTCGATATCGAAATCGGGCATTGACACTCTCTCAGGATTAAGGAACCGCTCAAAAAGCAGATTGTATCGCATAGGGTCAATATCGGTAATGCCTATGCAGTATGCAGCGATGGAGCCTGCTCCCGAACCACGTCCGGGACCCACAGGAATACCCACGCTTTTGGCATAGCGGATAAAATCCCATACAATGAGATAATAATCGGTGTAACCCATCTTGACCACTACATCAAGCTCATATTCAAGGCGTTCCGCATATTCCTTAGGCGGCTCGGTTCCATACCGCTTCACAAGTCCGCGACGGCATATGCCCTTGAAAAAGTCCACATTATTATCTCCGAACATAGTCTTCTGCTGTTCAGAAAGATCGAACCTGGGGAGCTTGATATTTCCGAATTCCATCTCAAAGCGGCATTTCTCCGCTATCTCCCCCGTAACATCCACTGCATCGGGTCTGCCTCTGAAAAGCTGACGCATCTCCTCCTCGGATTTCAGGTAAAATTCATCATTGGGGAACGCTATGGGATTAGGCTCATTAACTGTTGTATTGGTCTGTATGGCAAGAAGTATCCTCTGTATCTTAGCATCCTGCTTACGGACATAATGTGCATCATTTGTGGCAGCACAGGGTATGCCCGTTTCCTCGGATAAACGGAAAAGTGCAGGAAGAACACGTGCCTCCTCGGGTATCGTGTGGTTCTGCACCTCAATGTAATAATCGCTGCCGAAAATGCTTTTATATAAAAGAGCTGTCTCCTTTGCCTTATGATATTCACCATTGGCAATATGACGGGGTATCTCCCCCGCTACACATCCCGAAAGGGCGATAAGCCCCTCATGATGCTGCTTGATAAGCTCAATATCTATTCTCGGCTTATTGTAAAAGCCCTCGGTATATCCAAGGGAAACGAGCTTGATAAGGTTTTTATATCCCGCCTCATTTTTGCAGAGCAGTATCAGATGATAGGGATGATTATCCACTCCGTAGGTATTGTCAAAACGTGTCCGCGGGGCAACGTAGACCTCGCATCCGATAATAGGACGTATCCCCTGAGCGATACATTCATTGTAAAAATCAACTGCGGCAAACATATTTCCGTGATCGGTCACTGCAAGGGCAGTCTGCCCCATTTCCTTTGCCGCAGAGACCATGTCCTTAATGCGGCAGGCACCGTCAAGGAGACTGTATTCGCTGTGAACATGAAGATTTACGAACATATTTCTGTCTCCTCCCGGTATGAAATGATCAGATAGATACCTCTCCCCTGCTTTCACGAAGCTGCTCGGCTATCTCCATAAGCTTTTTCAGCCTGTGATTTGCTCCCGAACGTCCGACAGGCTTGTCAAGCATCTCTCCAAGCTCCTTAAGCGAAACATCGGGATTCTCCAGCCGCACCTCAGCCATGTTCTGCAGCTCCGGTGACAGGGATTCCAGGCCAATAGTGCTCATGATATACTCAATATCCTCTATCTGCTTTCCAGATGCCTGCAGAGTCCGTTCGATATTTGCAGCATCGCAGTTGGCTATCCTGTTCGCCTTATTCCGCACATCCTTGAGTATCTTAACGTTCATAAGCTCTATGGAGGACATAGTTGCACCCATAAGAGTAAGCATGTCCTCAATGCTTTCGCTGCCCTTGAAATAGATCACGTACAGTCCCTTACGCTCGATATATTTTGCACTTATGCCGAGACCTGCAATGAGATTGCGAAGGTCGGTGCAAAGGTCCTCATAGGGCACCGCAAATTCAAGGTGATAGCTTTTCATTGGCTCGGTCATACTTCCGCAGGATATAAATGCTCCCGCAATAAAAGCAAACACATTGTTATTATCCAGGTTTTCTTCAAGAAGTCTGTGAACAACGCTTCGGCTGTAGATATGATACCTGAAAATGATCTCCTCCCTGACACTCTCATCGGGAATGGAAATAGAGTACAGCACGCCGTTTTTCTTAGATATTTCCGACACCTCAGTACCGCTGTTCACGCCGATGACCTTGTCGATAAGACGGCAGAACATATCCGCAGCAAGCTTATGCTCCGTCTGAAAAATAATTTCATCCGCATCAAAATGACGGCAGAAAAGCAGCATACCGTAAAGACAGCCGAACTCCTTGTCTCGGTCGGTTATTACCGTGCAAAGCTCCTCTTTTACATTGTGAGAAAATGACATCAGATCACCTTATTAAGAATTACTTGATTATTCCCACCTCAATATCTCTGTGGCTCAGTCTGACCCTGATATCCTTCTCATTGAGGTAGTTGTACATATTTTCTGCAAAGGTCACGCTTCTGTGCTTGCCCCCCGTACAGCCAAAGGCGATAACAAGCTGCGTCTTGCCTTCATGGCGGTACAGCGGGATAAGAAAGTCGATCAGCTCCTTAAGCTTTTTATCAAGCTCCTTAGACTGCTCAAAGCTCATGACATAATCACGGACACAGCTCTCCATGCCCGTGTGTTTTTTCAGCTCTGGGATATAGAAAGGATTGGGCAGGCAGCGGACATCAAAAACAAGATCCGCTTCTCTTGCAGCACCGTACTTGAAGCCGAATGACATAATCGTTACAGACATAACATCTCCGGGATTGTCAAGGAACAGCTCCGCAACTATCTCCCTGAGCTGCTGGGCTTTCATGTCGGAGGTATCTATGTAGTAATCGGCGGAATCCCTGATATGCTCCATCATTTTACGCTCCATGACGATAGCATTCTGAATGCTTCCGTGAGCCGATTCATCAAGAGGATGACGTCGTCTTGTCTCCTTGTACCGTCTGATAAGAACATCATCCGAGGCATCAAGGAACAAAACCGATACATCCGAAACACGCTGCTTCAGATATTCAATGCTGCTGTCAAGCTCATTGTAGACCGCTCCGCCCCGGATATCCGCAACGATGGCTACCTTGCTCATGCTTCCCTTGGACTGGATGCAGATATCAGCAAACTTAGGTATAAGCTGGGGAGGGATATTGTCGATGCAGTAATAGCCTATATCCTCAAGTACGTTGACCGCTCCGGATTTTCCCGCACCCGAAAGACCTGTCACTATCAGAAATTTCATAAACATCATTCCTTTCTGAATTTTTCAAGCAAAGCATACGACCAAAGGTACACTGCTCGGCGTTATTCTATAATTACCGGCTCGCATTCCAATACATATCCCGTTTTCTCTTTAACGGTATCTCTTACAATGCCGATAAGCTCCATTACATCCGCAAATGTGGCGTTCCCTGTATTTATAACGAATCCGCTGTGCTTCTCGCTTACCTTTGCACCGCCAACGCTTTTTCCCTTAAGACCGCACTCTTCGATAAGTGCGGCAGCGAATGCACCCTCAGGCCGCTTGAATGTGCTTCCTGCACTGGGAAATTCCACCGGCTGCTTATCACGGCGCTTCTTCATCAGCTCATCCATTTTCTCACCGATCTCCGCTCCGCCCTTAACAAGCTTCATGGAAACATCTGTAATAATATATCCGCCCTCACAGAAAACGCTTTTTCTGTAACCGAATTTAAGCTCATCGGCAGTGAAACGGTGCATATTGCCCTTTTCATCCATTGCGTCGGCATATACCACGATATCCTTCATCTCTCCGCCATAAGCTCCCGCATTCATGTAGACTGCTCCGCCTATCCGTCCGGGGATGCCGTAGGCGAACTCCAGCCCCGAAAGACTGCTGTTCCTTGCAGCAATGCAGACCGATGAAAGCACCGCCCCCGCCTGACAATATATCATTCCGTCAGCGGAAACTGAGATATCCGCATAATCGCTTCCCATGCTGAGTATCACCCTGTGTATGCATCCGTCACTTACAAGCAGATTTGAGCCTCTGCCTATAACGCTGTATGGCAGTCCCTCGCTGCATATATACATAATAAGCTCACGGAGTGCATCCCTGCTGTTTATCTCAATAAACAGATCGCAGCAGCCGCCTATCCTGAATGAGGTGTGTCTGCTCATCGGTTCATCAAAAGCAACGGTGCTGCCGTGCTTTGCAGCTATTTTACTGCATGCAAGGAGCTGTTCCTCCGATATTCTTTCCCCCATAGGCCTGTTCCTTTCCAAATGTCATTCATAAAATATTATGCCGCATTACGATCAAAAATTCTGTCTGCTGACTATGCATAACTGCAATTGATATCAATAAATATCCCATTTCTTGACTGTGTCCTTGTGCTCCATTTCAAGGCCCAGGCTGTCAAGCAGCTCCTGAGCAGCGTTGTAACCCATCTTCTTCTGACGGTTGTTCATAGCTGCGACCTCAAGGATAACTGCAAGGTTACGTCCGGGCTTTACGGGAATAGTTGAGCAGGGTACCTTAACGCCGAGAATGGAGGTATACTCGTTGTCTACGCCCATTCTGTCGTATACCTTTTCCGAATCCCAAGGCTCCAGCTCAACGATCATGTCGATCTTTTCGGTAACCTTTACTGCACCCATACCAAAGAGACGGCGGGCATTAACGATACCTATGCCTCTCAGCTCAAGGAAATGACGGATGTTCTCGGGTGACGAACCAACAAGGCTGATATTGGAAACACGTCTTATCTCAACAGCGTCATCCGCAACAAGTCTGTGTCCACGCTTGATAAGCTCAACGGCAGTCTCACTCTTACCAACGCCGCTTTCGCCGAGGATAAGCATACCCTCGCCGTAGACCTCAATAAGAACACCGTGACGTGTGATCCTGGGGGCAAGATGCAGGTTAAGGAAGGCGATAAGAGCTGCCATAAAGCTTGATGTTCCGTCCTTGCTTCTGAGCAGGGGTATCTCATGCTTCTTGGCAAGGTCGATCATTTCAGGGAAATAGGGAAGCTCTCTTGTGATGATGATACAAGGGACCTTCTGTGCAAAAAGCATTTCCATATGCTCTGTACGGGTAGCTTCATCCATAGTTGCCAGATAAGCAAACTCTGTCTTTCCCACTATCTGTATACGTTCATTATTGAAATACTCATAGAAGCCCGAGAGCTGAAGTCCGGGACGGTTTACTTCCGTTTCGCATACGCTGAGCTTTGATGCATCCACAGGAAGGTACAATGCTTCAAGCTTGAATTCCTCGATAATAGTTTTAAGGGAAACCTGAAATTTTTTCTCCGCCATAATTATCCTCCTGAAAGTTGTATAGATATTGTTCTGCAGACATAGCACCGGATAGAATAAGTCCGTCAGGCAAAGCGGCAGAAGGCAGACTGCCATCCGCCAATGGAGCTTAGCTGCAGTACACAAAAATATTCATAATATAGTTTATCACAAAATCCGTTTTTTTTCAAGCACATTTTATGAATTCCCAAAGATTATTCGGGGAAGAAATATCCTCGTTTTTCTGTGAGACGTTTTCCAAAAAACTTGCTGTTCACAATTATTTAACAACTTTTATTATCAAAAACTTCTTGACAAATTCGGACAAATGTATTATAATAAATAAGCATTGTTAAGTGCCATTTGCACAGCATTGTGCTGCTTTAGCTCAGTAGGTAGAGCACGTCCTTGGTAAGGACGAGGTCGACAGTTCAAGCCTGTTAAGCAGCTCCAGAAGCCCTGAGGCATTTACCTCAGGGCTTTTTGTGTATGGATCTGTATATTTATTGAAGAGGTGCTGTAATATGGAAAAAAACTGCTTTATTGCGGACAGCAGCAATGTCCGCACAGGCGGACGTACTTATTTTAAGGATGATACACTTTATCTCGGCTACACTGCGTCATATATCGAATTTGAATTTACCGGAACAAGCGTATCCGCAAGGCTCTGGAGCGACCTTACTCCCTCCGAGGATATCTTCCGTGCATACGTTGTGGTCTTCGCTGACGGCGAGTATGTCAAGCGTATCAAGATAGACGAGACCGAGGCTGATTACCTGCTTTATACAAGCGACGTTTCAAAAAAGACGGTTATCCGTCTTATGAAGGTTTCCGAAGCAGCATTTGCAAAACTGGGCATCAGAAGCATAACCGTTGAGGGCAGCGATGTAAAGCCTACTAAGCCCGAATATCAGCGTAGAATTGAATTTATAGGCGATTCCATCACCTGCGGCTACGGCATAGACGGCGTATGGAACGTGGACACATTCTCAACCGAGACTGAAAATCCTCTTAAGGGCTTTGCTCTTAAGACAGCAGCTCTCTGCAGATCCGAATATCAGCTCATTTCATGGAGCGGCATCGGCGTATATTCAAGATGGGTGGACGATACCGCAGAAAAGCCTCTGGACGACTGGCTCATGGATATGATCTATCCCTACACCGACAGAGGTCTTGAAAACACACTGGGCATCGAAGATCATCAGGAATGGGATTTCTCCCGATATGTTCCTCAGGTCATAGTATTCAATATAGGAACAAACGACCATTCCTTCACCAAGGAGATCCCCGAAAGATGCGAGGCATTCCGTGAGAAATACAAGAGCTTCCTGAAAATGGTCCGTGAAAAGAATCCCGACGCTTACATCGTATGCACCTATGGTATCATGGGCACCACACTCTGCGAAAGCGAGAGCATGGTGGTAGACGAGCTGAGAACAGAGGGTGATACTAAGATCGAGTATATCCCCCTCCCTGTTCAGGACGAAGCAGACGGAGTCGGTGCTGACTGGCATCCCTCCGAAAAATCTCACTCAAAGATGGCAGATATCCTTTCAAAGCGTATCAATGAGATCTTTGAGAGCATGGGACTGTGATCTGATAACAGTTATATATTCATATCCACGCCGGGTATATGGAGTACAGCACTCTGTATATCCGGCATTTATTATACTGGTATTATGATATAAATGACGCGACAGTTACTATTACTATCAGCAAGGGAGCCGCATATCTGATTATCCCGAAATATATGGGTGCAGCGGGAAATCTGTGCTGTCCGTTTCCCGATATCTCAGCTTCAGCCGCCTCTCTGCTCCACTTATATCCCGCAAGTATGCAGAGAAAAAATCCCCCCAAAGGCATTATTATCTGATCGGAAAGGAATACAAGGAAATCAAAGAATGCCATGCCCATTACCATGCATCTGCCGCTTTCTCCGCAGGAAAGAGCGGCAGGTATGCTAAGTGCAAAAACGCACAGTGCAGGGATAAAAACTGCCCATATCCGCTTCATTCCCTTATGCTCAGTCATAAATGCCGCTATTACTTCAAACAGGGATATTGCCGATGTCACTGCAGCAAACAGAACCAGCAGGAAAAACACCGATGATATCAGCCATCCGCTGCTCATCCTTCCGAAAACCGCAGGAAGTGTGGAGAAAATAAGTCCAGGTCCCGCATCAGGCTCCATTCCGAATGAAAACACTGCAGGCATTACAGTCAGTCCGCAGATAATTGCAATAAGCGTATCAACTGCTACAATGGTAACTGTGCTTTTCTGCAGGTCATCCTTTTTATCAAGATAGCTGCCGTAGGTTATCAGCGTTCCCATTCCCAGGGATAAGGAAAAAAACACCTGACCCAGAGCACGGACGCATATCCTTATAATGTCCCCGAAGCCAAGGTCACTTCTTCCGGGAAGGAGAAAAAAACTCACTCCCTCCGACGCACCGGGAAGACCCAGCACATATATCATTATCCCCATAAGAAAAACTATCAGCAAGGGGAGAAGAACCGAGGACACCTTTTCGATGCCCCCTGATATCCCGAAAAGAACGATGACTGAATTGACAAGGATAAACAGCAGCTGCCAGATCATGGGTTCTGATGTCAATGTGGTGTAGCCCGCGAAATACTCCGCTGTAGGGATATTATCCGAGATACAGCTTGCAAGGTACTTCATCACCCAGCCCCCTACAACGCAATAATACGACAGCACCGTAAAGGCACCTGCTATACCGAAGTATCCTGCAAAGCCCCATTTGGGAGCAATGCTCCGACAGGAATCCACGGCATTCTGTCCCCCGTTTCTTCCTACAGCAAGCTCCGTCAGCAGGATAGGCACGCCAAGCACCGCCGCAAAGAAAATATATGCCGCAAGAAATACCGCTCCGCCGTTAGTTCCTGCCATATAAGGAAATTTCCACAGATTTCCCAGCCCCACCGCCGAACCGGCAGCTGCCATAATAAAACCAAAGCCCGATGACCATTTATCACGCTGACTGCTCTTGTTTGCCTTCATATTTTTCATCCCTTTCAGCCGATTTTCCACAAAATGTATATCGGGGTTCATATCAACTATTATTTCCTTAATGGACAGTACATATACACGTATGTATCTATGGTATTATTTTTCGATACAGCGAATAAATTATTATAAATTCAAAAAAAATAGTTATAAAACTGTTAAAAATGATTATTTCCTATTCCTATGCTATTTAAAATGTGCTATAATATATTTCAATGCTATGCACCATACCTTTGCATAACAGAAATACAGGCAATACAGCACAGCTGTTGCCGTGCAGAATGACGAAAAATATGCAGTCATATGTGCGGCAGTGTTTCAGCCAATAACCGTCCTTCGGACAGTTATTGATCGCACTATTTACACTGCACACACTGCTTTTTCTAAGCAAATCAGGGGAGATAGAAAAAATGGACGATTTTATTCAGGTCAAGAGAGCCGCATTAAGCAAGTATTTCAGCAAACTTAACGATATGCAGAAGCAGGCAGTTTTTGCGGTGAACGGTCCTGTACTTATTCTTGCGGGAGCAGGAAGCGGAAAAACCACCGTTCTTGTAAACCGTATCGCTAACATGATACTTTTCGGAAACGCTTATTGGAACGAGAATGTCCCTGCAGGCATTTCCGCTGACGATACAGAATTTCTTAAAACATATAACGGCGAGATTGACGAAGCTGCCATTTCACGATTAAGGGACATTGTCACATCAGACCCGGTCAATCCTTGGAATATCCTTGCGATAACATTCACGAACAAGGCAGCAGGCGAGCTTAAGGAGCGTCTTGCAAATATGCTGGGCGAGGAGATCGGTTCCCGAATAAATGCATCTACATTTCACTCCGCCTGCGTGAAGATACTCCGCCGTGAAATAGACAAGCTTGGCTTTACAGGCAGATTCACAATCTACGACAGTGATGACAGCCAACGGCTTATCAAAAGCTGCATCGAAGCTCTTGATATATCTGACAAGAACTTCCCGCCGAAAGCTGTTGCAGCAACTATATCCCATGCCAAGGATCAGCTTATGGATCCCGATGCATTTGAGGCAGAGGCAAACGGAGACTACCGCAAAATTACTCAGGCTAAGATATACCGTGAATATCAGAACCGTCTGAAGGCCTCTGACGCTCTGGATTTTGACGATATCATCATGCTGACAGTCCGCCTTTTTGAGGAGCATCCCGATGTCCTCGATCACTATCGCAATCTCTACAAATACATCATGGTAGATGAGTATCAGGACACTAATGCTGCACAGTACAGGCTTGTTTCACTTCTTGCTGACAAAAACAAAAACCTCTGTGTTGTCGGTGATGACGATCAGTCTATTTACCGTTTCAGAGGTGCTACTATAGAAAATATTCTCTCCTTTGAGGAGCAGTTTGAGAATTGTACTACCATACGTCTGGAGCAGAATTACCGTTCCACCCAGAATATCCTTAATGCCGCAAACGGCGTTATTGCAAATAATATCGGCAGAAAACCCAAGTCTCTATGGACATCCTCGGGTGACGGAGACAAGATAACCGTTTATAAGGCATCCGACGAGATGAGCGAATCCCGCTACGTTGCATCACAGATAACAGAGGGAGTTGAAAAGGGACGGAAGTACAGCGATTTTGCAGTGCTCTATCGTATGAACGCACAGTCCAACAGCCTTGAAAAAGCATTCACAGCAAGCAGCATCCCCTACCGTGTTATCGGCGGTCTGCGATTCTACGACCGCAAGGAGATCAAGGACGTTATCGCATATCTTTCGGTTATCAACAATCCCGATGATATGCTCCGCTTCAAGAGAATAGTTAACGAGCCGAAACGAGGCATCGGCGATTCCACACTTTCAATGATCGAACAGATCGCATCCGATCTGAAAGCATCCCCTGTTGAAGTTATGAAGAACTCTGACGGCTACGCTCCCCTGAGCAAGAAATCCGCATCTCTTATGAAGATCGCGGATATGTTCCTGAATCTGATGAAGGCAAGTGAAGAGCTTCCTCTTGACAAGCTCCTTGATATGGTCCTGGACAAAACAGGCTATGCAGCAATGCTGAAAAATCAGGGTGACGAAGGGATCACACGCCTGGAAAACGTAAACGAACTTAAATCCAACATTACAAAATACATGGAAACAAAGGCAGAAGCCGGTGAAGAGGCAACTCTGTCGGAATTTCTTGAGGAGATCTCCCTCTATACCGATGTTGACAAGCTTGACGCCGACGCTGACGCTGTATGTCTCATGACTATGCACTCTGCGAAGGGTCTTGAATTTCCCGTTGTGTTCATCGTGGGAATGGAGGATGGCATCTTCCCCGGAACGCGCTGCATGGACAGCCCCGAGGAGATGGAGGAGGAACGCCGTCTTGCATATGTAGGCATCACACGAGCAAAGGAGAAGCTCTATATCACACACGCACAGCAGAGAATGCTCTTCGGCTCCACAAACAGAAATTTCCAGTCCCGCTTCATCAAGGAGATCGACAAGGAATACATTGACCGCATCGACAGTACAGTTAAAACAAGGAAAAAGACCGATGATGACGGCATCGGAGCATCCACATATACCTACACGCTCCAGAGCCAGCTTGCATCCAAGAAGATGGAAGCTGCTAAAAAGACAGCAGCTGCCGCTCTTGCCCCGGGTGACCGTGTAAAGCACAGCAGATTCGGCGAGGGAACCATCATTTCATCAACTCCCATGGGAAACGATCATATGCTGGAAATAGCATTTGACACCATTGGTACCAAGAAGATCATGGCTAACTTTGCAAAGCTCATAAAGCTTTCATAACACAGATCATAATACACAAAAAGGACTGCCGAGACCTCGGCAGTCCTTTCAGTTTATTCTAACTACATCACTTCTCGTTCTTATCAAAATAAGCGATACCCATACCTACAGTAGACATATAGCATCTGCCGTAAACGTTCATATCACCCGATACAAACTGTCCGTTTCCGATGCCGCCGTATTCATGAAAATCATCATTCATACGTACCCATGTTGCACCCTCATCCTCGGACATATAGATACCTGCAGTTTCGCTGTCCTTGGGTATTCCCCATACGTAGATAACATAGGGATCACCGTCGTTCTTCGGCTTGCCCAGTCCTACTGCCTCGCAGTATTTCAGTCCGGGCACAAGCTCCACGCTGTCACCATGATCTCTTGTCATTATCAGTCCGCTGCCGCCGCCGGGAATATATACTGTTCCTTCCTGACCGGGAGCTATGGCAAGTCTTCTCCATGAGGAGGACATATCATACTTTCTGGAAAATTTCTTTCCTCCGTCGGAGCTTGCGTAGAATACGCCGTTTGCACAGCCGTAAACATAATCCTTGTTCTCGGGATCGCCGATAAGGTAAACCTCACTTGAACCGATTATTCCTTCTACCTTTTCCCATGTCTTGCCCCAGTCCTCGGTGCGGTATGTATAAAGAGCATTTGAGGAACTCCAGAGCAGTGCGGAACCGTCTGCAGTAAGGGCGATCCTGCCTCCGTACAGAGTCTTTTTCTCATCGGGGCTTGTTGTGATATCCTCCCATGTCTTTCCGCCGTCGGTGGAATAGCTCAGCAGCTGAGCCGATTCGCTTCCGCCCACCTTAGCCCAGATATCATGATCCTGTGCCGCAATGGTTATGGATGTACATGAGCCGATCTGCTTGGAATGACGCTCTGCGGACACCATGATATCCTCATGAATAAATCCGTCATAGTCACCGATAGCGGACACAAGGGGATAATCCTTGTAGGATATGATATCAAGGGGAACCGTCTCCTCTATACCCTTCGCATCAAAATAGAATTCGGGACTGTCTGCCCATACATCATCACAGGCAAATATTCCGTTTCCTGAGTTTACAAGCACCTTTCCGCTGTCGCCGCTGTCCATTGCAAGAACGCTGCACCAGTGGATAGCCGCATTTGATATCCAGTCCATTCCGTTAGTTGTGAGAGTATATTTTCCGTCAAGAGGCTCCCATGTTTCACCTCCGTCGGTGGTACGGAAGAAGCGGTCACCGAATGCTCCGTTGGGCTGCTCATCCCACACCTCGCTGGTCACAAGGAATATTCTGTTATCATCATTTGGGTCAATGACGATATCGCCTATGGTATATACTATATCCTCAAACTCCTTTGCGGAATTATCGGACAGATCGTATCGTATAAGCTTGCCCTTTGAGGAGTTCCACGGACCTTCATGATTGCCGTAGGAAACATAAAGCCTGCCCTTGGAATCAAGGTCCATTCTTTCAGGCATAAGCTTCTTTGAGGACTCTGTGAGACATGGAAGTACCTGCCATGTTTCTCCTGCGTCATCGGAATAGTAAATATTGCTTTCGGAGGCTTCGGAAACACCTGCATAGATGCGTAAGGTCTTTCCGTCGGCGGATTTTGAACCGTCAAACATAAGCACATTGATGCCGTTGCCGTTCTTTGTGGATGTTACGGGGAATGAAGCCACCGCCTCCCATGTATTTCCTCCGTCTGATGAACGGATAAGTCCGCCTGTTCTTCCGCCCACATAGATTATGTCACCGTTATTGGGGTCAACAGCAACACGTTCTCCGTTGCCTCGTCCCATACCGTTTCCGTGTACCTTTATCATATCGGAAACATCCACCTGACGGAATGTGTTTCCGTAATCCTCGGAAATAAGGATGCAGGTCTTGGCACCGCTGAAATATTCGGTTCCCGCAGCCATGAAAACACGTGCTGCATTGTTTGGATCAACAGCTATACCGTCAATTCCCAGGAGACCAACATCTTCCGCAGAAATATCGGCAGAAAGACATATCCACCGGTTCTCGTCCTTATCCCAGCGGTAAGCACCGCCAACGTCGGTACGGGCATAGAAAAGTCCCGCTTCGTTAGTGTTGATGATACCTGTTACAAATCCGCCGCCGCCGATAGCTACCTGTCCCGATGTGAAATCGGTATTCACAGCAGAAAGAGCAGTCTCGGATTCACTCTCAGCTGCACCGCTGACGCTTTCAGGACCCACGGTATTATTCTTTGAGCATCCCGAAAATGCGGACATCATCATTACCGATGCCGCCAGAACAGCACAGATTCGTTTTGAATTGTAATACATATATATTTCCTTTCCATCCGTGTATACAGCGAATAACTTCCTATTATTTATTTTAGCACAAAAATGCACATATGTCAATCGTTTACATATACAAATAATTGTTGAAAACATATACATGTAATACTAAAAACCATTTATCCAAGAACGAATGGCTATTTGTATGATCTTTTACGGAAAAGTATGTATCCTAACAGATTGTGAATTTTTTGTAAATCTTAAAAAAATATGAAAAAAAAACTCCATGTTAAATCGTTTTACTTATAGAAAGCAAAAATCACCCTATGGGGTCATATACACGATCTCTGACGAAAGGAGTTTTTTTATGATAAATAACGGTATCAACGGTTCGTTTGCACCTAATGTGCTTGTTTCCGATATGGGAAAGGGTATTGAGGATATCTGCAGTATAATCAGACGGGAGGAAATGAATATCATCCGAACAGGCAGCCGTCCCCAGGATATACTATCCGACACCTCATCTCCAAATGTACACATGACGGTCATCCGTGACGAAGGACTGGAGAATAACTCCTTCGGAGTCATTGAAAGCATCCGCAGCTTTTCCGATGTGCCCATCCTTGTGATATCCGATGCCGCTTCGGGAGATAACAGTGAAATGTACAGGATAATGGCTCTTTCAAAGGGTGCTGATGCATGTCTCGGAAGTGATTTCGGTACATTTGAGCTTAAGGCAAGAATGCTTTCCCTCCTCAGACGATACACTGGCGAAAACAGCACTGCAAAGCCAGAATGCAGCACGGGAATTATCACTAACGGCATAATCACCGTTGACAGAAAGAGCCGTGAAGTCTACAGCTCAGGCTCACATGTAAAGCTGACTGCAATTGAATACGGTATCGTGGAATATCTCATAACTCAGTGCGGAAAGGTCTGCCCCGTTGAGGATATTTACAGGAATGTATGGAGAGAAAGCCCCTACTCCGTCAAGAAAACAGTTGTTGAGCATATCAGGCGTATACGCTGCAAGCTGGAGCCCGATCCCCATAATCCCCGCTACATAAAAGCTGTTTTTGGCATTGGCTACAAGATGGAGAAGATAAGCTGATACGCTTTATAATAGTATTATAGGTTCTCTGAAAACCGGAACATGAGCGGTTTTCAGAGAACCCTTTTACTTCCCGTTATTCGGCACCCAGATGCCGTCAGCTGTACGGGTGAACCCTTCCTTGCGGCGTTCTATCTCTTCCATAAGCTTTTCGTCCATTCTCCGTTCTGCATTTATAAGCTTATCCGAAACGGAAGTCATTTCTTCGTCGGAAAGCAGGTCTGCTGTTATATGCTTTATCTTTGGCATGGTTATCCTCCTCCAGAGCGGTAATATATAAGCATTATACCACAATATCATGTTATTGTAAAGCATATGTTGATATTTACAGCCGGTTATGGTATAATATTCTCATATGATCCTCAAAGGCTCATACGGAAAGGCTATATATGAAAAAAATATCAAAAGGCAGACTGAGAACAGCTTTGTATATACTTGCAGGCATTTTTGCTGTGCTGACTATTGCAGGTATACCACTTCGCAGACAAACGTATGAAATATACACTGATAAGCTTTCGGAGAACGTAAGGATAGTCCATTTATCCGATCTTCACAGCTGCTTCTACGGCAAGGATATGAAAACCCTGACAGACGCAGTTGACCGTGAAGCTCCCGATGTTATCCTGCTTACGGGAGATATTTACGATGAGATAATGGACAACAGCAACACGAGAAAGCTTCTGGACTATATCGGCGTAAGATACAGGTGCTATTATATTCTCGGCAATCATGAGATCAGAACGGGTGATGAGGAAGCCCTGATGCGTGAAACAGAGAGCTATGGGATAACCGTGCTTTCGGGCAGCACTGTCAGCGTTCATGTGAATGGGAACGATATTCTTATCAGCGGGATAGATGACCATGCATCGGGAGAGGATTCCTTTTTCGCTCAGCTTGAAAGAACAGGCAGGACTGCTGCCGAGAGGGATGAATTCCACATACTCATGAGCCATTATCCCCAATGGGCAGAGACATATGCAGAGTATGATTTTGATCTTACAGTATCGGGTCATGCACACGGCGGACAATGGAGGATCCCCTTTCTCGTCAACGGTTTGTATGCACCGGATGAAGGTCTGTTCCCCGAATATGCGGGAGGACAGTATGACCTGAGCGGGAAAACGCTGATCGTCAGCAGAGGTCTGGCACGTGAGAGACCTCTGTTTCCGAGGTTTTTCAACAATCCCGAGATAGTTGTTATTGACCTTAAGGGGACGGGTCAGTGAACCGTCTTGCTTGCCACTATGACATTATTACCTGAGAAGCATATCTGCGGACAGTTACGCTGTCCGCTATTTCTTTGAATACAGGTCCGCAGGTGTAGTTTCCCGAGACACCCTCCTCGATAACGACAGTTACTGCATAACGGGGTTTATCGGCAGGGAAAAATCCCGTGAACCAGCAGTTCACATTTTCCGTTCCGTATTCGTTATAGGTCCAGGTCTGTGCTGTGGATGTCTTGCCGCCTATGGTAGTGAAATCGGGTATCGCCACGGAATTATCCTTATAAGCTGTGGATATCATAAAGCTTTTCAGCTTATCGGCTGTTGACCTTTTCATCACTCGTCTGAACTGCGGCACGGGGATATCCCCATTCTGCCAGGTACTTCGTGAAACATTTTCCCCAAGGAGCAGGCGGGGTACAGGCATCTCTCCGCCGTTTGCAATGGCTGCTGTCATTAGTGTGGTCTGCAGGGGTGTTGCGGTAAGCTTGCCTTGTCCGAAACAGAAATTCGCCTTCTCCTCGGGAACCAGCAGATCGGATACAGAGGGAAGATTGCCCGCTGCGGATGTTATCCCCTCAGCAAGCTCGGTGGAGCGTCCGAACCCAAGCTGCTCTGCAAAACCGCGGAGCTGTTCTGCGGGAATATTTCTGCCAAGGGAAATGAAATAAGGATTGCAGGATTCAACCATTGCCTGACGCATATCAAGCTCCCCATGACCTCCGAACCGATGACAGCCGAACTCGTTCATCCGTATTTTCATACTTCCAGTACAGTTGTAGGAATATTCCTCGGATATCCCCGATTCAAGAGCTGCTCCTGCTATGGCAAGCTTGAATACCGAGCCTACGCTGTACGCCGAAAAAGCACGGTTTATAAAGGGTGCATCGGGAGCGTCAAGACTGGCTGATGGATCACTTATGCTGAATGCGGGCCTGCTGACTACAGCAGCCAGGTCTCCCGTGGAAATATCCATCACAACGACAGCCCCACGCTCCACATCCTTCATGGCATTTTCTGCGGCAGTCTGTATCTCCGCATCTATGGACAGCATGACTCCGCATTCAGGACTGATCTCGTACTGCATTCCGATGCCGCCGCCCTCGATGAGATTACCCGTTGCATCAACACTGTAGCTGAGTGTGACCGAGCTTCGTTCTCCCCGGAGAATATCATCGCAGGCTGCTTCGATACCCGTAACACCACCTTCCTCTCCCGTGTAACCGATAATATGGTCTGCGATGCTGTTTTCATCTGTTCGTCTGCATACGGGTATCACCGTTATGCCGTCAAGGTCGGGACTGTCCACCTCGCACAGGAACAGTGCCGTTCCGTCAATGCAGCGGCAGTATTTTTCCCTGTCAATAACATGGGGTTCAACGGCTTTTCTGCTTACCGTCTCGGGGTCGATGACGGCAATGTATTTTTCGCTGCGGTTCACAAGAGGGATGCCGTTTCTGTCAAGTATATCACCATAGGAACGGACTATCTTCACCTTTCTCGGAACGGACAGATCATACTGCAGGTAAAAATCCCTGTTCACGTTTATGAAAAATAACCGTCCTATCAACAATATTATCACAAGTCCCATTGCCGCTGCCGATACGATTAGCCTTGTTTTCATCAAGTCCTCCTGTTTATGGTGAGTATACTCATATACTTAGGTTATAAGCTTTATTCCCCCGCAGCTTACCTGAAACTCTGCAGGAACAGCCGGGTCTGAAAGTATCTCTGCTGCAGACCCCTCTGCAAAAAGCTCCATGTATTTGTTTTCGTAAGCGTCCCGGCAGATGCCCTCAACAGCATTTTCCAGAACTTCCGCTGCATATTTCTCCGCTTCCTCATGAGTAGTCCCTAAAGGCATTTCCTCTGCCTTGCATACTGCCGTAAAGGTCACAGTACACACCCGCTTATCACTGCCTGTCCGGACATAATAAACAGGCTCCAGTCTTTGGACGGTTATTGCTGCTGAGGAGAAGGGCAGACCTGCCGAAAGCTTCACTCCGCTTCTTCCCTTCATGAGACCAACCGCTGCGGATTCAGCCGCATTCAGCACAGTAATATTCTGACTGCTGCCGCCTGCTGCTGCAGAGCCGCATATGCCCTTCTTCACACGAGGAACCAATATCCTGCTGTTTTCCACTGCAGCTGTATAGGCTTCAAGGAGGGTTACGGGAGCAATTACCCCTCCCTCCTCAAGATATCTGCAGGATTCAAGGAATCTGTCTGCCCGTGAGCTTTCGGGAGGAGCTTCGTCCTCATCGGGACGGGAAAAGCCCGAAGGATCATCCGATAGAAACACACGGCATCCTGTTGGCACATGCTTGGATATCAGCGTGTTCAGTGCATTCTTGGACAGGAGGATATCACTGTCGCAGATAACTGCTTCACATGACCCGAAATACAGCCGCTTGCCGTATACCAGCTCTATGCTGTCCCTTGCCTCCGCAAAGCTCCTTCCTGAGCCCATAACTGCTTTATACCCTGTATCCGAGATGTTTTCCCCGTCTGCGGAGGAAATATCATATGTCTGCAATGTAAGCAGACACAGACCGTCATCCTCCTCTATCCCCATCAGGTGAACAAACATCCTGTCGCTTACCTGGAGTATATCCTCATCGGGTCCTCCGAAAACAGTGCATCCGCTGAGGGTGCAGGACAGCATCAGGCAGGCAAGGAATGCTATCATTATCTTACGCTTCATGAGCTTTTCTCCTTTCTGTGTGAGTCCGCCGAAGCAGGCAGGAATGCATACATAAGCAAGGGTATCACAAACAGCAGTGTGATATTTGCTCCCGCAAACCTGCAGAGCATCATTATGACGTCTGTGATCCCATCCTGCAGAGCTGAATTCACTGCGGCAATTACTATGGCGGCAGCCGAGCAGATAACAGCGGGAAGCTTGCCTCTGCCATTGAATGCATCTGAAATGCACTCACCTGCCGAGGACAGAAAAAGAGAGATCACTGCCGCTGCTGCGGTAAGATAAAAAACGAAAAAGAACCCGTCGGGAGTTATCCCGAAATTACGGGATGCATAGATATCCGCCTCATATAGCGGATATCTGCAAAGGTCTGAATACCCGCCCAGAGTAACATATGTCAGGTAGGCAAGCACCGCAGATACCACCAGTATTCCTGCCACAGCTCCGAATGCACCGGTCATGGCACGGTGTTTCCCCCCTGATGATGCATGGCGGCATAAAAAGCACAGTGGGATAAGTCCGCAGACGGATATTTCCGTAAGGCTGTCCGGGATATTGGTCATTTCCGGTCTGACGGGATATACTCCCGCCGCTGCACCGTTTATCAGGAATGAGATGAACAGATACAGCACATTGATGCAGAGCAGCACAAGCATGACCGTGCTCATCCTGCATACTGCAGGAGTACCTCCCCATGCGGCATACATACAGGCAAGACCCAGCAGGATAATGCACAGGGTCGCACCTCCCTGAGGATATATCATATCCCCCGCAAATCTTCCGAATTCCTTCAGACAGTATGCGGATGCTGAAACCAGCACTGCCCCATAAAGCAGAGAGATAATTACTGCAGCGGGTCTGCATTTCTCTCCGAGAGCGGATGTGATGCTCTGACCTGAGCATTTTTTTGTAAACAGAACTATTGGTATTACCAGCAGTGCCCGCAGGACAGCACCTGCTGCGGCATTGGAAAGTACTGTTCCCAGTGGATTATCCGATGAGGGAAAATCAAGGAACAGCAGTGACGACAGCACACCAAGCATTGAGAACAGGATCGTAATCTGCATAGTCCCTATCTTCGGCTGAGAGGAAATATTTTTATTGTTCATCTGACTGCTCCTTTCCGCCGGTGTCCGATGCTTCACATGCTTTTTCTATATCGGCACCCCGAAGCTTTTCCACGGTAAAATCACGGACAGCAAGCTTTCTGAATCCAAGACGCACAGCCACATCCCCCATTGCATTGGACGAAAAGGGAGATATAGGCGACATTACAGGCACACCGTAGCTTTCTGCCGAACAGATATTTGACAGCAGCAGGAATGCCACAATACCTATGCCGAACAGCCCGCAAAGTCCTCCTGCCAATACCGCTGCAAAACGAAGTATGGTTATCTGCTGGTCAAGAGGCGGCAGCACAAATGAAGCTGTGACTGCAATGGCACATACCAGGAGCATAGGGTTTGAGATTATCCCTGCAGATACTGCCGCATCACCGATTATAAGTCCCCCAACGATCGATACCGCTCCGCCTACAGCCTTGGGAAGCCGCACCCCCGCTTCACGGATTATCTCGTAAAATACAAGGGTGATAACTGCCTCCCAGAGAAGATTCAGGGGAGCGGATTCCTCCGCCGCACAAAGATTAAGGAGCAGCCTGCTCTCAAACATCCGGGGATGGAACAATGCACAGGCAAGATATATTCCCGGCAGAAAAACCGCCGCAAAGAATGCAATATACCTGATGTACCTCAGAAACACCGCAAAAAACGGACGGAAGTTGTAATCATCAAGAGTCTGGAAATTCTCCACGAAAAGGGATGGGAGAACAAGTGCAAAGGGGGTTCCCTCAATAAGCACGCCTACCCTGCCTTCAAGGAGCTTCGCACACATTACATCAGGCCGCTCCGTTACGGAAACCCCCGAAAACAGGGAACCTCCGCTGTTTTCAAGAAAGGGCTGAACGTAACCGCTGCCAAGGATAGACTCAAGCTCCATACCCTTCAGACGCCGTATAACATCCTTTACGAGAGCCTTTGGAACACGGTCATCCATGTAGCAGACGATCACATCCACATTGCTCCGCTTTGTGACCGGGAACAGCCTGAACCGCAGACAGGGAGATTTGATCCTCCGTCTCAGGAGAGACATATTGGTGCGGACAGTCTCAACAAAGCCCTCATGGGAACCCCGTATATTTCCCTCAGAGGACGGTTCATCAATGCCCCGTACGGAATATCCCTGGACACCGAAGCAGACAGCAGTATTCACTCCGTCTATCAGCAGGATAACAAATCCGCTCATCACCATCCGCATGATCTTTCCGTAGTCCTCCGCTTCCGAGGTATCAACGGATAATATCATCTGTTCCCGTACAAAGTTCAGCAGCCTCTGAGGAGAATCAAAGCTTTCGCTCACATCCATCAGCGGTTTTATAACCATCTGCTGAACATCATATCCCGATATCATTCCCTCAAAGCAGACGACGGATGTTCGTATGCCACCTACCTCAATATAGCTCACAAGCAGGTCGGAGGAGCTGTCAAGGATATTTCTGATATTATCCACATTCTCTGTCAATGACTTTGACAAGGGGAAATTTATGAAATTGTATTCATCGGGTCTTTCCGACATAAAACCATTCCTCCCGAAATATAATTTTTTGTCCTGTATATATTTTCCGTTTTGGAGGAAAAATATTCACTGAAATGACCCGATTAACAAAATTTTCAGATTAATGTAATATTACAATGTGATATCCGAAATGAGTATGGTGCTATAATAATACCAGACAATATGAAAGGCGTGATATTATGTATGACATAGCCGCAATAGGAGAACTGCTTGTGGATTTCACAAGCATAGGCACATCATCCGACGGACAGCCTGCCTACAGCCAGAATGCGGGCGGCGCTCCTGCAAACGTAGTATGTATGGCGGCTAAGCTTGGAGCAAAGACTGCCTTTATCGGAAAAATCGGAAACGATATGTTCGGCAGCTATCTCAAAGGTGTGCTGAACGAAAACAAGGTCGATACACGAGGACTTATCCTCGACAAGAATTTCTCCACCACTCTTGCATTCGTAAAGAATGACACTGAGGGTGACAGAGAATTCGTTTTTTACCGAAACGGCAAGATAAGTGCCGATCTGAATCTTTCATACAGCGATATAGACCTTAAGGTCATAGACGAATGCAAGGTATTCCATTTCGGAGCACTTTCACTTACTGCAGAACCATCCCGCTCCGCTACCGTAAATGCAGTGGAATATGCAAAGCAGAACGGCAAAATAATTTCCTATGACCCCAACTGGCGGCCTCTTCTCTGGCCGTCAAAGACCGAGGGTGAAAAATACATGAGAAGTGTTATACGTTATGCGGATATCATCAAGGTGTCCGAGGCTGAGCTGCAGCTGCTTACCGACTGCGGAACACTTATTGCTGCTGCTGCAAAGCTTTTTTCGCAGGGTGTAAAGATCGTATGCATTACTCAGGGAGCAAAGGGCTGCATTATCGCATCAAGGATAGGCATACAGCGTTTCCCTTCCTTTAAGACGGATACTGTTGATACTCTCGGTGCGGGTGACTGCTTCTTAGGGGCTTTCCTTTACAAATTTCTGGAGATCGGCAAGACCTTCGATGAGCTTGAAGGAGCAGATATAGAAAGCATGGCAATGTTTGCAAATGCCTGCGGTGCTCTCAGTGCATCAAAAAAGGGGGCTATCCCATCAATGCCTTCCCTCAGCGATATCCGCACAAAAATGGAGGAAAAGTCTCAGATGTTATGAGAAGCTCCGCCATGAATTTATCCCTAAATGGTATATTTTATAAAAATCCTCTTGACAAAAAGGAAAAAGGGTAATATAATTATATCAGGCTGAATAAACTTCCGACAATACGATTCAGCCGTGATGCTTATGCATCATTCTAATAAATCAAATGCTTTGACGGGGACGAATCCTCCTAAGCAGTGTTTTCAGAGAGCCTGCATCCGGTGCAAGCAGGCAGCACTGAGGAGATGATTCCATCACCCCTGAGCTTTGCAGCTGAAATGTTCTTTTGAAATTAAGCTGCGGCGGGTCCCTCCCGTTACAGAGGTTTCTGTTGACTGACAGAAAATGAGCGGCAGTATGGGAGTGATCCTGAGCTGCAACAAGAGTGGTAACGTGGGTACATTAGTCCTCACCTCTTGAACAAGAGGTGAGGTTTTATTTTTTATAAAGGAGTTTATTGTTATGCTTACACTTGATATGGTATACAGTGCATCATACAAGCTGAAGGAGGTGGTGAGAACTACCGATCTTATCCCCGCTCCTAAGCTTTCGGACAAATGCAGCGTGTTCCTCAAGGCGGAGAACCTGCAGGTAACAGGTTCATTTAAGGTCAGAGGTGCATACTACAAGATTTCTCAGCTCAGTGATGAAGAAAAGCAGAGGGGTGTTATCGCATGCAGTGCGGGAAATCACGCTCAGGGCGTTGCTCTTGCCGCTGCAAAGAATGGTATAAAGTCACTTATCTGTCTCCCCGACGCCGCTCCTATCTCCAAGATAGAAGCAACTCGTTCCTACGGAGCGGATATCTGTCTGGTTGACGGCGTATATGACGATGCATATGCAAAAGCAATAAGCCTGAGAGATGAAAAGGGATATACCTTCATTCATCCCTTTGACGATGAATATGTTATCGCAGGACAGGGAACCATCGGTCTTGAAATGCTGGATCAGCTTCCCGATGCGGACGCAGTAGTTGTTCCCATCGGCGGCGGCGGACTTATCTCAGGAGTAGCATTCACAATGAAAAGGCTCAATCCTAAGATAAAGATATACGGTGTTCAGGCAGCAGGTGCTCCCAGCATGGTCAATTCACTGAGCAGCGGAAGGATCGAAAGACTCCCCTCTGTTTCTACAATTGCAGACGGAATCAAGGTAATGGAGCCGGGTGAACACACATTTGATATCTGCCGTGAATATGTTGACGGAGTTGTAACTGTAACGGATGATGAAATATCCTCCGCTATACTGGCACTTATTGAGAATCACAAGCTTATTGCAGAAGGTGCGGGAGCAGTTCCCGTTGCAGCAGTCATGTTTGACAAGATACCCGAGATCGCAGGAAAGAAGGTCATCTGTCTTGTATCGGGCGGCAATATCGACGTTACCATTCTTTCAAGAGTTATCGACCGAGGTCTGCTCACATCGGGCAGAACATGCCTGATGAACATTGAGCTTATTGACAAGCCGGGTCAGCTCAAGGGTGTTTCCGATATCATAGCAAGGCTGGGAGGAAACGTTATAAGCGTCCACCATGAAAGAGCAAATCCGGGCAGTGATGTTAACGGCTGCTTCCTCAGGATAACCCTTGAAACAAGAAACTTCGAGCACATCAAAGAAATAAAGAACGCACTTAAAAATGCGGGCTTCACATTAAAATAACAGGAGGAAATAATCATGTCAGAAAAAATCTACACCAAAAATGCACCTGATGCTATCGGTCCTTACTCACAGGCTGTAAAATGCGGAAACCTGCTTTTTACATCAGGTCAGATCGCTATCGACCCCGCAACAGGAAATGTTGAGGCTGAGGGTATCGAAGCCCAGACAAAGCAGGTATGCGAGAATCTTAAGGCTGTACTCGCTGCTGCAGGATGCACATTTGATAACGTTGTAAAGACCACCTGCTTCCTTGACAACATTGCCGATTTCGGCAAGTTCAACGAGGTATACGGCAGCTATTTCACAAGCAAGCCTGCTCGCTCCTGCGTTGAGGTCTCCAAGCTTCCAAAGGGTGTACTGGTTGAAGTTGAGGTAATTGCCGAGCTGTGATACAGACTCAGAACAAATAAAGCAGCCCCCTGTCACTTCATTGCAAAGTGACAGGGGGCTGCTGTGATTATTATTGAAAAATTACTTAGAAATGATCTCCAGAGTATCTCTTGCAATAAGCAGTTCCTCATTTGTGGGAACAACCCATACCTCAACCTTGGAATCATCTGCAGAAATTCTGCAGAGCTTGCCTCTTGTTGAGCTGTTGACCTCGTCATTGATCTTTATGCCCAGGTAGTCCATGTTCTTGCAGACATCGCCTCTGATAGCACCGTCGTTCTCGCCGATACCGCCTGTGAAGAGGATAGCGTCAACACCGTTCATAACAGCAGCAAAGGCACCGATATACTTCTTTGCCTGATACTTGAGCATATCGTTTGCAAGACGTGCTCTCTTATTGCCCTCATTTGAAGCCTTGGTTACGTCTCTGTTATCGGAGGAAATGCCCGATACGCCAAGGAGACCTGACTTCTTGTTCATGTAGTCGCTGAACTCGGAAGCTGTCATGCCGTGCTTATCCATGAGATATGTAACAACAGAGGGATCCACAGAACCGCAGCGTGTACCCATGATAAGACCGTCAAGAGGAGTAAAGCCCATTGTTGTGTCTATAGACTTTCCGTTCTCGATGGCAGTAATGGAGGAGCCGTTGCCCATGTGGCAGGAAATGATCTTAAGATCTTCAACCTTCTTGCCCAGAGCGTCAGCAAGTGCCTTGGAAACAAATCTGTGAGATGTGCCGTGGAAGCCGTACTTTCTTACGTGGTACTGCTCGTAATCCTCGTAGGGAACGCCCATCATATAAGCCTTTTCGGGCATTGTCTGATGGAATGCGGTATCAAATACAGCAGCCATAGGAACGTTGGGGAGGAACTTGCGGCAGGCAACGATAGCAAGATAATGTGCGTGGTTATGAACGGGAGCAAGCTCCTTAAGATTTTCGATGTTCTGAAGCACTTCATCATCAATAAGTGTAGTCTTGGAATAAACATCTCCGCCCTGTACGATCCTATGACCAACAGCGTTGATCTCGTCCATAGAGTCGATGACCTTGCCCTCACCTGATGTGAGAACCTCTACCAGCTTACCGAAAGCCTCTGTATGTGTAGGGAAATCACAGTCAGCTTCGATAGTACGTCCGTCAGAAGTCTTGTGGGAGATGTGACCGCCTATTCCGATCCTGTCACAGTTACCCTTTGCAATGATGCTTTCATCATCCATATTGAGAAGCTGATACTTAAGTGAGGAGCTTCCTGCGTTGACAACAAGAATTAACATTTAAAGTCAGACCTTTCAAAAAAATATTCGCACGAACAATGCGTATCCTTGTATATTTTAGCACTTTTACAGGGAAAAATCAAGGGTTTTGCGGTATTTTTACATTTATCATACAGAAAATTTATCCATTACCGCACATGCCTGGCGAACTCCGTCAACTGCCGCCGACATAATGCCTCCCGCATAGCCCGCACCCTCGCCGCAGGGATATAATCCTTCCATTGACCCTGACTGCATGTTTTCTCCCCTGAGTATCCTTACGGGAGAGGATGTCCGTGTCTCAGGAGCTGTCAGAACTGCTCCCATGTCACCGAATGCACGCATTTTTCGTGAAAAAACGGATATTCCCTTACGCATCATGTCCGTAACATATCCGGGAAGAAAGCTCTCGAAGCTGCATGGCTCCGTTCCTCTGAAATAAACGGGTGATACTGCGGCACCCTTCATATTATAGCTCTTATCCATGAATGACCCCACTGTAACACCGGGAGCCGCATAGCTGCTTCCTGCCGCTGTAAAGGCTTTTCTTTCGATGCTGCGGACAAAATCAACTCCGTCCATGGGGTCATGTCCGAAATCATCGGGAGATACACTTACTACCAGTGCTGAATTTGCATTTATACCGTCACGGGCATATTCGCTCATGCCGTTAGTTACCACAGTATTTTCCTCACTCTGAGAGGGAACCACCATTCCTCCGGGACACATGCAGAAGGTGTATACTCCCCTGCCGTTTTCCGTGTATGAAAGCTGATATTCACCCACAGGAAGTGCAGGGTCTCCCGCATGGGCACCGTAAAGGCTCCTGTTTATGCTCTCCTGGGTATGCTCTATGCGTGCACCTACCGCAAATGGCTTTGCTTCCATATAAATGCCCCTGTCCCTCAGCATACCGAAGGTATCACGGGCGGAATGTCCTATTGCAAGTATAAGTGCGGAAACGGGTATCTCCTCCCCTGTTGATAACGTCACCGAACGTATGACCCCGTCCCGTGAACCGATATCCTTTACGCAGGAAAAAAAGCGGACTTCACCGCCCATTTCAATTATCCGTCCCCGTATATTTCTGACTATCTCACGGAGCCTGTCCGTACCGATATGGGGCTTTGCTTTAACAAGTATCTCATCTGGAGCACCGAATTCTACCAGACGCTGTGAGATATATCTGCAAAGAGGATCCTTGATGCGTGTAGTCAGCTTTCCGTCGGAGAATGTCCCCGCTCCGCCCTCACCGAACTGAACGTTTGATTCCGTATCAAGATCTCCGCCATTCCAGAATCCATTCACTGCACGCACACGGGAATCCGCATCTCCTCCCCGTTCAAAAACTATAGGTCTGTAGCCCGCTTCCGCAAGCACCAGAGCGGCAAACATTCCCGCAGGACCGAAACCCGCAACGGCAATACGTCCCTCAGGTCTGACAGTTCCCCCGGCCTTTGGAACGAAAGGAGTAATATCCACATAGGAGCAGAGATCCTTTTTTGAGCATATCCTCTTTTCCTCAGCAGTGCTTTCCAGTTCTGCCCATACGGATGAAACAGTCTTTATGTCATTCTGTTTTCTTGCGTCCAGGGATATTTTGTGGATACCTGTTCTCACAGCACTGTCAGGGGAAATACCCACTTTTTTAAGTGCTCTTGAAATTATCTCCTCACTGCCGCAGCCCACAGCAGCTGTAATATTCTGTATTATGACCGCCATATATCAAAGCTCCTCGTTGGGATGATTTCTTATATAATGGAAAAGATACTGCTGAGCAATACCCTCCATTCCCTTTACGCAGCACGGAAGTCCGTCGGGATAAAAGCGGCTGTTGACACGCTTAATCCACACATCAACGGGATATGAATCCGTCTTGTACATTCCGAAGAGCATAACGCAGTCTGCCACCTTCGGCCCCACACCCTTTATCTGCATAAGATGCTTTCGTGCCTCGTCAACAGGCATTTCCGCCACTGCTCTGATATCCACCTCTCCGCTGTTCACCTTTGCGGCACAGTCCTCAAGATATTTTGCACGGAATCCTGCACGGAGAAAAGCAAGGTCATCCGCAGTTACTCCATTCATTGCTGAGCAGTCGGGAAAGCCGCCGTAGTGCTCACAGAGCCTGCCGATTATGCCCTTTATCCTGGGAATATTGTTGTTCTGGGATATGATGAATGAGATAAGGCACTCCTCCGCATCCTGCCTGAGAAGTCTGATGCCCTTTGCATAGCTGCAAGCCTTTGAAAGGGTCTCATCCTCGGAAAAACGCCTTTTCAGCTCTCCGTAATCCGTGTCCATATCAAAATAATCCCGCCATATATTCAGCAGATCATCCTCGGTGGTATCATATAAAATGAAATTCCCTCCCTGAGGAGACAGCTGAGCGATCTTCAGTGGCATGCTTTTGAAATATCCTGTGTATGTACGGTAGATATCAGCCGTCTCATTTTCGCATATCTCCCATCTGAACGCCTGACCGCAGTCAAGGGTCTCGTCGAGGTCGAAGTCCGGCAGACTGAGGAGGATATCCCCGCCTTTTATACTGTAATCCATGTTTTCTCCTGTTAACTTGAAATGATCATTCGATAATATATGGCTCGTCGAACACCGCTGCATATCTTGGCGGAACAAGCTTGTTAAGATGAAGCTTGCCGAAGAACCACATTTTGAATCCGACTTTTTCACGCAGTTCATCAAAGTATGTATTGAGCTGGCATATCTGTCCTGTCTGGCAGTTCAGAAAATCTCGGATGGACGCAGGCGGCTCATGAGTAACGATATAATCCGTTTTCATATCCGTCTTTTTCAGGTTTTCCAGCCCCCTTGCAAGCTCGTCATCGGAAGGAAGCTCCTCCGCCCACCATGTGCTGCTTTCGTCACGGAGATCCATATCTCCCGTGTGACCTCCCCCGAATGCGAAGAATCTCTTCCCGTCCAGCTCATATATCTCCCCTCGGAGCAGCTGATAGAGATTTCCGCTTATGCACCGTGCCTTTCCGCCGCAGAATTCGGCTGTATCATACTGAGCCAGCAGAGAATAATTCTCGTGGCATCCATCTACAAACAACGTAGTGTACGGACGTGAGCCTATTTTTTTCAGCATGGCTTTCTCCCTGTCACTGCCATCCCAGATGAAACCGAAATCTCCGCAGATGATAAGATAATCGCCCTTTTTAAGCTTTTTAATGCTTTTGTGCGAAAACCTGCTTATATCTCCGTGAGTATCTCCCATTATACAGATCATGTGCGTCCCCTTTCTATCCGACGGTTCAGGATAGCTTTCCTGCGGTCTTTCTCCGCACATCCTCAATGGATATGCCGAAGGAGCGGAATATATCCGAAGCGTAGCTCTGTTTAAGCGGCAATCCTGTTCTGATACGGTAAAGCCTCCTGCCTGAGCTTTCGTCTACATCTGCAACTATGCTGACAGGCCGTGCACGGCAGTCGGGATCGGAAGAGATATCATCGCAGAGATAGGCAAGCTCCACAAGATGCGTTGCGAAAATTCCTCTTACACCGATGATGCAGAATATCCGTACAAGCTCAGAAGCAATATCGCAGCATTCCTTGGGAGTGGTGCTCTGAATAGATTCGTTCATAAGCAGCAGGCTATTGGATGTGATAGTATCGCTTATCACCTTGAGCTGCTTGATCTCTGTTGTGAATCGGCTGGAGTTGATTCCGGTCTCCTCCTCACGGGGGAAATGGGTGTAAATGAAATCACATACGGAAATATCGCAGCTCTCGGCAGGAACATAAAATCCCGTCTGAGCCATCAGAAAGCACAGACCCACTGCACGGGTGTATGTAGTCTTTCCGCCGTTATTTGCACCTGTGAGGATAAAGAACCGTCCCTTTTCATCCATAACGGCGTCATTACGGACAACAAGCTCATCGCCTCTGGCTGCAGTATTTGCTGCAGAAGCCTTAGCATAAAAGCAGGGGTCATACAGTCCCTTGATAACCGCTGAACGTGCCCCGTCATCCCGAACCACAGGACGGCACATTCTTACGCCCTTTGCATTGGCTGTATCAACCAGCTTAGCAAGACCGTCGTAGATGTCTATCTGGTCTTCAAGAGCAGAAATAAGCTCAAAGGAAAGCCTGTCGTATGATTTCAGGGCAGTTGTAAGTCTGCCTATGTACTGAGAAGTGATCTTTTCCATCTCCATGAAAAGAGCGTGGTCAGCTTCGCTCACATAGCCGTCCTGATTAGGCTCCTTTGAACGGAGCTTGCCCATAACGTAAACATCGGGATGTGCGGCATTCCTGTAGAAAAGCCTGTCAAAAACAGAGGGCTTCTCCCCTGCTGCCTTATCCGAATATCCTACTATACCTGCTGAAACAGGTCTCATGTCGCTGTCAAAATTGATTGCTACCGTAATAGACTTTACCCTCTTGGAAAATGCCTCTTTAAGCTCGGAGATATCACGCTTCATATCAGCGAAATCCTGAGATGCATACCTCTCCTCAAAATCCGAAAACATCTTTCCGAAGGCCTCGGAACGGATAGTTCCGCTGTTATCCCGCCAGAAACTGTGAAGCTCCTCCATGCAGCCGATGTATGAATCAAGTGCTTCAATAACTGCACTGAGTGCCTGAAAATTATCGGGACTTCCCATGCCCCTGATATTCTTTCGTTCACTTTCAAGCAAGGTATGGATGATGTTGTGCATAACAGGTGAGAGCTTCGGATGATTTATCATATCCTCCAGGGCGTCCAGCCTGTATTTTATAACCTCGCTGTCAGTGTTCATCTCACGGAAAAGCCGCATGACATTCTGGGGATTCCTGCGGCAGATCATAGCCGCAACAGACTCTGTCATAAGATCGTTCATGTAATCGCAGGGAAGCTTTTCGTTGATGCTTATCCTCCTCGAATTAAGCTCGGAACGCTTTTCGGGAGACGGATACAGCAGATCTGTCACAGCTCTGCGTCTGACTGAATTTTCGCTCATGCTTTTTTTCCTTTCCTTTCTTCATCACTGTCACAAAACCGCCATAGGATATCACGGTAATATTCATCCGCATAATCAATGCCCACACGTTTTTTTCGTATGATATCGGTGCGATAACCGTCATCGGCGATGCATATTACGTCATTATCCGCAATTGACTGACCGTTAAAGCTCCTGTCTATCCGAAGCTGCTTTGTAAGCCTTGCAGGACCGCTGTAATCACGGCAGGCACGTATCAGAACTCCCTGGGGCTGTTCCTTTTCCCCGGTAATAACATTCATCAGCCAATGGATGCCATAGCAGAGGTAAACATAAATAATGCCGCTTTCTCCGTAAAGGATCTCCGTTCTCGGTGTTCTGCCCTTTGAAGCATGGCATGCGGTATCCTCCTCACCTCGGTAAGCTTCGGTCTCAGTTATCCGCAGTGTTATCTTCTCACCGCTGTCAAGGGTGCGTATGATAAGCTTTCCCACAAGGTCGGGAGCCACTTCAAGACAGTCACGATGAAAAAAGTCACGGTCAAGTATCTTTATATCCATAATCATTGCTTCCTCAGAAATTCTCTGTGACGTATCTTGTTCTTGATCCTTCCGATGAAATCACCGCCGAAGAAGAGTGCAACAGCAATTAATGCCGCAGCAACACCTGCTTTAATGCTTATTCCGCCCATAACAAACATTCCCAGCATATAGACCGCATCCAGCCATGCCAGCCATTTCGCCTTTATGGGTATCAGGAAAAACAGCATGAACTGCGTATTTCCGTAAAGAGCGGCAAATGCAAAGAACAGTGAATAATTCAGAAAAACATTTGTAGCATATCCTGTAATGAAGCCTGCTGCAATAGTCAGCAGAGCTGCCGTGAAGTAATATGCGGTCAGTCCCGAACTGCCCCAGCTGTGTTCCAGAGCACTGCCTATAGCGTAATAAAAATACAATGAAAAGATGATCCAGACCGGGCTTGTTGTAGATGGAATAAAGAGAAAAGTAACTGCTCTCCAGACCTGTCCGCTGAGGATCAGGTCTCTGTCAAATGCAAGATATCCCGATAATTCCCTGTTTCCCAGGAGGAGATCACCTATCCATACAAGAGCGATGGTAGCAACAATATAGGTCATGAGATTCTCAACATAGACCTTTCGGAACAGCCGAACGATCTTTTCAGCAAAACGTGTCATAGCAAATCCTTTCTGATAGTGATAAAGATAACGAAAAAGTATCTGTCGTATCTGTGCCTATACTAATAACCATTTGTTCTATGGATAAAGACGGCGGATAGAATGCGTCCTATC
>JBJERX010000070.1:0-3177 GCA_051882495.1 Huintestinicola sp.
GCACGCATCTTGCTTGCATACCAGATTTATTCAGTGCTTCCCCAGTATTATTTACGGATATTATGTCTTTTACACTATAAATATTTTCAGCTTTTAAGCTTTAAAGCTGATATGGACTTTAAAGTTAATAATCATACATAATAATGTTAATATTCTGTATAAACTACCGAAAATTTGTCGAATTTTGACCAAAAGATGACTAAGGTATTGACAAAATGAATAGAAAGTTGTAAGATATTAATAACGGATTTGTTATTCTATTCAAATTCATTGAATTCATGAATGATGTTATAAAACAATTCCTTTCATTCCGAATACGTTTGGTATCAGAAACAGTCTTATATTTTCCGGACTTACAACCGGAATAACTATACTGATTATCTGTGTAGAAAAATAGGGATCATCCCGGAAAGGCAGTAATATGGCACGTCCAACAAAAATACGGTATGTGAAAGCTATGCCGAAAATTGAACGATTTATTCCTCTCGACCACGAGATCAAGGAAGTGGTGGGACTGACGGTCGATGAATACGAGACTCTCAGACTGATTGATCTGGAGAAGTGTACTCAGGCAGAGTGTGCCGAGAAAATGCGTATTGCACGTACAACTGTGCAGATGATATATACTTCTGCCCGTTCCAAGGTCGCTGATTTTATCGTTAATGGAAAGTTCCTTGTGATCGCCGGGGGGGATTATTGTCTCTATAATGAATCGAGCAGCAGCAAACGAAACGATAAGATAAACTGGCATGAAAAGCGTCTGAGTATAACCAAGGAGCACGAATAAAAAAATGATGACCTTGCATTACATTGGCTGTAATGCAAGGTTTCGTTTATAACATATGAGGCACTATAGTTTTTAGAGGTGACCTATAGGAATGATCTATTCTGCTTTAGGCTTTGGAGCTGCCTTAGCAGGAGGCTTTTCGCCGCATATCCTTATGACCTTTGCAGGGCATTTCTCAACGCATTTACCGCAGGATGTGCATTTGGAATAGTCAATGGAAGCAAGGCTGTTGTTAACGTGTATTGCATCAAATTCACACTGCTTCTCGCAGATTTTGCAGCCGATGCATCCGTTTGAACAAACTGCTCTGACATACTTGCCTGCATCGAGAGAGGAGCAGAGTACATCAACACGGTTTGTCATGCTGCGGACAGTTATGATATTGTTCGGACAGACCTTTGTGCATGCACCGCATCCCACGCATTTCTCAGGGTCGATCTTTGCTATACCGTTGACAATGCATATTGCATCAGCAAAGCAGGCAGATGTACAGTCACCCAAGCCGATACAGCCGAATTTGCACTCCCATTCGCCGCCATAGAAGCGTTTTGCAGCCTTGCAGGACTGTACTCCATCAAAGGTGAAGCCTTTCTTTGCGGCATTGCAGTCACCCGCACACAGGACAACGGCTATCTCAGGGACTGTGCTTCCTGCTGATGTTCCCATTATCTCTGCGATCCTTGCGGCAGCGTCAGCTCCTCCGGGCTTGCAGAGATTTACGGCTTCGCCCTTTTCAACGACTGCTTTTGCGTAATCAGAACATCCGCTGTAACCGCATGCACCGCAGTTTACCTGTGGGAGAGCATCGCTGACAGCCTCTGTTCGTTCGTCTGTTTTGACTTCAAATATCTTTGAAAAAACTGTAAGCAGTATTCCCGCAGCCGCTCCGAGAACGGCAAAAATAATGACGGGAAGAATATAAGCTTCAAACATATTTCATCCTCCCTCTCTGTTACTGACCGAACAGACCGTCAACCATTCCCGCAAAGCTCATGAAGCTCACGGAAACGATGGAAGCTGCGATCAGTGTGGCAGGGATTCCTTTGAAGGTCTCGGGAATATCGGATTTTTCAACTCTTGAACGTACTCCGCTGAATATTATGAGAGCAAGAGTAAATCCCAGACCTGCACCAAGTGCATTTACAATAGATTCACCAAAGGAGTATCCATTGTCGATATTGAGAATAGTAACGCCCAGAACTGCACAGTTTGTTGTAATAAGGGGCAGATAAACTCCCAGTGAATTATACAGGGAAGGCATCTTCTTTTTCATTATTATCTCAATAAGCTGAACGAACAGTGCAATTATGAGGATAAATGCGACTGTACGAAGATAATCAAACCCCAGAGGAGCCATTATCCATGTGTATACGGGATATGTGCAGATCGTAGCACATATCATTACGAATGTAACGGCAGCTCCCATTCCCGCTGCACTGTCAAGCTTTTTTGATACGCCGAGGAAGGGACATATTCCCATGAATTTGGATAATACAAAGTTATCTGTCAGCATTGCGCTGAACAGTATTATCAGCATTGATTTTATCATTCGGAGCAGCCTCCTTCCTTATTGTATGATGAGCATGCTGCTGCGTTAGGGCATCCCGCACAGCTTATAGTCTGAGGAGGCTTTTTGTTTGAGAGTTTGTTCACAAGTGCGATTATGCAGCCGAGAACGAAAAATCCGCCTGCAGGGAGAATAAATATGGTCATGGGCTGGATAAAAGGTATATCCATACCCATCCACTGTCCCGCACCCAGGATCTCACGGGCAGAACCCATCAGGAATAATGCAAGCGTGAATCCCAGACCCATTCCCAGACCGTCAAGTGCAGAAGCCAGAACGTTATTTTTTGAAGCAAATGCTTCCGCACGTCCCAGGATAATGCAGTTTACGGTAATAAGTGAAAGGAACAGTCCTAAGCTGTCATACAGCTGGGGAAGATAGCCTTTCATAAGGAATTCGATAAGTGTAACGAAGCTTGCAATTATAACAATAAAGCTTGGGAGACGAACTGCCTTCGGTATCGCCTTTTTTAATATTGAAATAACGATATTCGAGCAGACAAGAACAAACGTTGTCGCCAGACCCATTCCCAGACCGTTTTCAGCCATTGTTGTGACCGCAAGGGTGGGGCACATTCCCAGAAGAGTTACAAGAGTGGGGTTTTCCTTGATGATTCCCTTTGTGAATTCATGAAGATAGCCCTTAGACTTTTTCTCACTCAACAGGATCATCTCCCTTCATTTTGCTGTATGCCTCGGCGGCAGTCTTTACAGCTGCTTTCATTCCCTTTGAGGAAAAAGAAGCACCAGTGATATTATCAATAGAATCGGTATCGGGTCCCATGTAGGATAAGCCCTTGAATTTGTCAAGGAAGCTGCTATCC
>JBJERX010000071.1:0-46114 GCA_051882495.1 Huintestinicola sp.
TCTTGTGCTTGCGGGAGCAGTGAAGAAATCACACTGCTTTGATGTGAGATAATCAAAAAGCCTGTCACTTCCCTCACGGGTGATATTAGACTTGTAAACCTCCGTGAATCTTGCTTTGAGAGCATTGATATCAGCTGATAACGGCATCACTGTACCTCCTTTTCCGTAAGTCCCATTGCTTCAAAATATGACTGTACTCTTAGATCCTTCCTGAACTCGCCGGCAGTCATGTTCTTTCTTCCCTTGGGCTTTACAGCATAAACTCCCACAGTGTCCCCGTGGATATCGAACCAGTTATCGGTAAACAGGCAGTCACCCTCAGCAAGATCAAGGAACACGCCCTTTGCAAATGCCTCGGCGGAAACGGTAATTCGGAATTTATCCTCCATATCCGTAACATTCACTTTAAGCTTGGGATCGGCAAATCTGAACTGCTTCGGCTGAACGAACATGCATGTTCCCGACGAAATGCATTTTCCTCCGCTGATAAGAGAGTATTCAATATAGCAGCTTGACAGCATATTCTGCTCAACTCCCGCTTCACGGCGATCAATGGAAACAACATTCTCCGCACAAAGAGGCTTGACTGAGATATCCTCCCTGCCCTGAGAAATGATATCTCCCCTGCTGTTTCTTATCCTCCAGCGAACAGCAGCGGGGAATCCCTCCTGCTTTTCCGAGGAAACATTCAGCACTATTTTTTCGCTGTCTGAAATATCGGCGGAGATAAGCACGGGAGCATAGAATTTCTTAGCATAATAATGCAGAGCCTTCCAGCGGTGATAATAGTCAATAGATGACCAGGAAATAACGGGATTTGAATCATTGACCTGCCAGTACAGAGAACCCATGCAATATCCTCTGTTTCGTCTCATATGCTCAACATTCAGCCGAACCGCATCTGCCTGTGCAAGCTGTGTTGCATAGATAAGTCCCTCAAAATCATAGGGATAATGCATCATCTGTGCAAGATAATACATCAGTTTTTCCGTACCCTGCTCGCACTTCTGATGAGCTTCCATAACAGGTCCCATAAGGTTAAGATCTCCATGATCCGCAAAGCTCATTACTGTCTTGATATTAGGTATGGATTCAAATCCATACTCCGAGCAGAATCTGAATGTAAGATGATTGTATTCCGTAAAGGGCTTAAGGCTGTGCCAGACTGCCCAGTAATGGGAATCTCCCTTATTGTCGCTGCCCGAATCGACGAAGCTTCCTCCCGAAGATGGTGATGAGGGCCAGTAGAAGGTCTGAGGGTCATAGCGTGTAAGCACCTTGGGTATAAGTGCCTCAAACAGTCTCAGATAATCCTTCCGATACTCCTTGTCGGCAGGGAGGCTCCAGTACTGCCATGCGGATTCTATCTCATTGTTGCCGCACCATAAGGCAAGTGAGGGATGATTTCTCAGCCGCTTCACATTGCAGATGATCTCATTCTTGACGCTCTCGCAGAATTCCACATCAGCCTTGTAGACCGAGCATGCAAACATCATATCCTGCCATACAAGCAGTCCCATTCTGTCGCAGGCGTCATAGAACCGATCATCGGGATAATATCCTCCGCCCCATACACGTATCATGTTGTAATTCGCCATGCAGCACTGTCTCAGCAGCTTTTCCGTCTTTATCCTTGATGTGCGTGAAATGATCTGATCCTCGGGAATGTAATTTGCACCCATTGCAAAGATCTTCAGTCCGTTTACAACAAAAGCAAACTCCTCGCCGTCCCCCTCTGCATCGGGAGTACGGCTGACCGTCACCGTTCTGAGACCTATCTTCATAGTTTCCGTGCAGACGATCTCTTCGGAGGTCTCCTCTCCGCATATCATAAGCTCTGCCTTAATTTCATACAAGGGCTGCTTCCCGTAGCCTCTGGGGAACCATAGCTCGGGGTCAGTAATATCCACACGTACAGTCTTTTCCGTTTCTGCCGCATCGAATGTCATAACAACGCCCGTACCCGCAGATATACCCTTCTTTTCGGGGTGAAGGATAGTCAGCAGAAGTCTCAGACCCGGACGGGTAACGTATCCCAGCTCCGCAGTAATATCAAGATGAACAACATTATTTCCAATATCGCTGTGATCCTGCTTGACGTAAATGCTGTCAATAATGCCGCCCTTTACTCCCACAAGCATAACATCTCTCCAAATGCCCATATCGGGGAGCTTGGGACCCCAGTCCCAGCCGTACATATAGTGAGCCTTCCGTATATGAGGATAACCCTCCATAGTAGATGAAACACCCCACAAGGGTTCCTCTGCATTCTTCTCCGCTATGTACTTTGTTGGTGACTTTAAGCATACGGCAAGGATATTATCCTTCTCATCAACATAGTCCGTAACATCATATACCCATTCACGGTGCATATTATCCGTACTTCCGATAACAACGCCGTTGAGAATTATATCCGCAATTGTGTCAACACCATTGAATTTCAGCAGTATCCTGTCCGCTGACAGCATATCCCCGTTAAGGTCAAAGGCACGTTTAAATGTAAAATCATCATCGCATATCCGGGTCGATATGTACTCATTTTCTCCGTAATAGGGGTCTGCCATCTTTCCCCCGTCAAGCAGTGCGGAATAGACCGAGCCGGGAACAGCCGCCCGTGTCTCACCGTATTTCTCGGGAGATGTATCGCAGGTAAGCGTCCATATACCGTTAAGTGACTGTTTCATATCATATCTCTCCTATCAAATGATGTACTCACGCAGTTCGCAGTTCCCCATAAAGAAATTTGCAAACCGCTCCGCTGACATATCGTAAAAATAGCTGTCGATAACACGGCATACACCGCCGTGGCATACAAGGAGAATATCTTCTCCCGTATATTTTTCCTTAACCTCATCAATAAGCCCGTAAACACGGCTCACCAGATCAAAGACAGACTCTCCTCCGCCGGGCATCCTGCAGCCGAAGGCAAGCTTTGCTTCAAGGAATCCCACCGCTGTCCTGTGCTTTCCCTCATAGCTACCGTAATCCCATTCCGTAAGCCTGTTATCGGTAATGATATCAAGACCCAGTGCATCGGCAGTAAAGGAAGCAGTGACCTGTGCACGCTTAAGAGGTGAACAGATTATCCTGCTTATATTCCTGTGCTCCCGTGCGATCATATCTGCAAGCTCCTTTGCCTGAGCGATGCCCTTTTCAGTCAGCATGATATCCGTAACTCCGCATATTCTGTCCTCGGCATTGAACAGAGTTTCCCCGTGACGTGTGGCATATATCTTCATTATCAGTTTCCCGCCTTTCTCCGTTCCTTTCTTGCTGCATTTCTCAGCTTCGCAGCCTCCATATCCGCAAGAGCCTCAGCATCATCGGGGTCAATGATAAGCTCAGGCACAGGAACAGGCTTCTCATTCTCACCAATAGCTACCATTACAAAATAGGCAGTATTAATGACCTTAAATTCCCCGTCCTTTTCAAGAAATACATTTATCTTGACCTCCATGGAGGTCCTTCCCGTGTAATCAATGCTTCCCACTACCTCGATAATATCATTGCAGTGTGCGGGAGCAAGAAATGATATGCTGTCAATGCAGGCGGTAGTAACATCGCATCCGCAGTGACGGCGTGCAGCAACTCCCGCAGCTTCGTCCATCCACTCAATAAGCCTTCCTCCGAATAACCGTCCGTAGCCGTTTACATCGGGTGACATGACAATATGAGCCTGACGTGTCAGTGAGTCCGAAATTCGCTTTCCTTCCATTGAAATATAAAACATCCTTTCAGTATTTTTCCGGGTTTACGGAACCACATTCGTCATGACCAGAACATCCTTGCTTTTAATGCGTATCCTGCCGTTTGGAATAAGTGTTTTTCCGCTTCGTTTTATCATGACTATAAGAGTATTTTTCGGGATAGGAAGCTCCTGTACACGCTTTCCGCACCATTCATGGCTGCCCGAAACCGCCACCTCATGAAGAATAAGATCGCTGTCATCATAGAATCCCTCAGCACTGAGAATAAGCACATCACCGATACGCAGAACAGTCTTTCCCGTTGGAATTATACGTTCCTTTCCACGCATTATCATAACCACAAGGATCCCCGCAGGGAGCTTGATATCCTTGATGCATTTACCGGACCATTTTCCGCCCTCATTAACGCTGATGCGGATAAACTGCACCGCAGTTTCATCGGTGTAATCACTGAAGGTTTTCATAACATTCTCACTGTCATCGATCATGTCAAGCTTTCTTGACACAAAAGGAAGGAGCGTTCCCTGGAGACCGATGGAAATTAAAACGATAAGAAAAACGATGTGGAAAAGATCGCTCTTTGTATATGCGTCATCCACCATAGCCATTATGGCAAAAACGATGGATGTAGCTCCACGCAGACCTGCCCAGGATATGAGAGCCTGCTGCTTCAGGGGAGCCTTGAAGGGTGACATCACCGCAAGCACCGACAGCGGACGTGCCGCAAATGTTATGAACAGCACGATGGCTATAGCGGGAAGAGCCACCTTCGGTATCTCCGATGGTGACGCTGTGAGTCCCAGCAGGAAAAAGATCAGTATCTGAGCAAAGCTCGTAAGTCCGTCAAAGAAATGAACCAGGACCTTTTTGTTGGACAGCCGTGCATTACCCAGCACGATACCAACTATGTATGCACTGAGATAGCCATTTCCGCCAACTGCCGAGGGCAGTGCATAGGAAAGAATAGCTACAGCCGCAACGAAAATCGTATCAAATCCGGCAGTGTCGAAGCTGACATGATTCATGATATACACAGCGATAACAGCTATTGCCGCACCTATAGCCACACCGAATATCACCTGTGCAAACAGGGTGTAAACAAACTGTCCCGCACTGTTCTGTCCCTTCATGACCGAGAGCAGGATGATAGTCAGCATATATGCCCATGGGTCGTTGCTTCCGCTTTCAAGCTCAAGCACCGAGGCTGTACCGTATTTCAGGTTAAGCTGCTTTGAACGAAGTATGGAGAATACCGAAGCAGCGTCGGTAGATGACAGCACCGCACCCAGAAGCAGTCCCTCCATAAGGGGGAATTTCAGCACAAAATAACAGAAGCCCCCCGTCAGTGCGGCAGTGAGTATCACCCCTGCCGAGGAAAGGAGCAGTGACTTCCCCGCAACCTTTTTCGCCTCGCTCCATTTTGTGCCGAAGCCGCCGTAGAATATAATGAATATCAGAGCAGCAGAGCAGATCTCTTCCGCTGTTTCAAAATCGCTGAAGGATATCCTGACCAATCCGTCCGAGCCGAAAACCATTCCCAGCACTATGAAAACAAGGAGCATTGGCAGTCCAATCCTGTCAGACAGCTTGTTAAAGAAAATACAGCACATGATTATTAGTGCCACAAGAATAAGTGCAGTATTCATACAGACCAAGACCTTTCAAAACGTACAAATATCTGACAATAAAACTCTCATACATTATAATTATACAGTTTATTTCCCCGTATGTCAATAACAGCGGAAAAACCCGGATAGTATTGCAGAGATGAAAATTCAGATTTAATTCACAAAATATACAATCATGTTGTGCATTGATAAAGTAAAATATAATTAAATGTAATGACGGAAAAGAAGCTGGTCATAACCGTTTTCAGAGAGCTTTCGTCTGGTGTGAGAAAGCATCGGCGGCCATGTGATACATTCCCGAACAGACTGTGCGAAAGCCGCAGCAAGTAGTGCAGTACGTGTGAGAAGCGTTATTTTCTCCCAAAGGCTTTGCTTATGCAAAGTAAACTGAGGTGGTACCGCGGTAAATTATCGCCCTCTTGAAGCAGCTGCTTTGAGAGGGCTTTTATATTCTGCACATTGAAAGGTCGTGATAAAAATGATATCACCCGAGGATATCATTTCGTATGCCCCCGATTACCCCGTAAACATTGAATTTTAAAATAAAATACAAAGGAGAGATCATATATGACATTATACGAAGAACTCACCAGAAGAGGGCTTATCGCTCAGGTGACCGATGAAAAAGAGATCAGCGAGATGATAAATAACGGAAAGGCTACCTTCTACATCGGCTTTGACCCTACAGCCGACAGCCTCCATGTAGGTCACTTCATGGCACTCTGCCTTATGAAGCGGCTACAGATGGCAGGAAACAAGCCCATTGTTCTTATCGGCGGCGGTACAGCAATGATAGGCGACCCCTCCGGCAAAACAGATATGCGTAAGATGATGACACCCGAGACGATCCAGCATAATGTTGACTGCTTCAAGAAGCAGATGGCTCGCTTCATCGACTTCTCCGAGGACAAGGCTATCCTGGTAAATAACGGTGACTGGCTCCTTGACCTGAACTACGTTGACGTGCTCCGTGAAGTAGGTGCCTGCTTCTCCGTTAACAAGATGCTCACATTCGAGTGCTACAAGCAGAGAATGGAGAGAGGTCTTACCTTCCTGGAGTTCAATTACATGATAATGCAGTCCTACGACTTCTACATGCTTTTCAGGAAATACGGCTGCAATATGCAGTTCGGCGGTGACGACCAGTGGGCAAATATGCTGGGCGGCACAGAGCTTATCAGAAAGAAGCTTGGCAAGGACGCACACGCAATGACCATCACCCTTCTCACAAACTCCGAGGGCAAGAAGATGGGCAAGACCGAAAAGGGTGCAGTGTGGCTTGACCCTGCAAAGACATCTCCCTATGACTTCTTCCAGTACTGGAGAAATGTTGGTGACAGCGATGTTATCAAGTGCCTGAAGCTCCTCACCTTCCTTCCTATTGAAGAGATCGAAGAAATGGAGCGTACAATGACAGGAGCAGACTTGAACAAGGCAAAGGAGATCCTGGCATATCAGCTCACAGAGCTTATACACGGCAAGGAAGAAGCAGACAAGTGTCTTGAAGCAGCAAAGAATCTTTTCGGCGGTGCAGGAAATTCTGCAGATATGCCCACAACAGAGATCCCCGCAGCAGAGCTTGAAGGCGGTATAGGAATACTTGACCTCCTTGTAAAGACAAAGCTTGCTCCCTCCAGAAGCGAAGCCCGCAGACTTGTTCAGCAGGGCGGTATATCCGTAGACGATAACAAGATCGCTGACCCCAATGCAGTGATCGAGATATCCGAGAGCGTAATTGTCAAGAAGGGCAAGAAGGTATTCCACAAGGCTGTAAGAAGCTGATTTATAGCAGTCATGGTACCGAGAATTTTTCGATACCATGACTGCTATTTTGTATTGCAGCCGTCTTCAAGAGCCTTTCTCACTCCATAGCATATTTCTGCCATTCTCTCGTCCGATTCCTCAAGTCCTGTCCTGAACCACTCCACTGTTATCGCAGCATGAGCACCAAGAACAGCCTTTATGAGGTATTTTTCCTCCGCAGGAATATCACTTGAACGGATCATATTCATAGCACCCTCAAAGATATTGTTTATCATATCAGCACGAAGCAGGAGTTCAAACTCCTGCTTTTTTTCTCTTATCACCGAGAACATATGCCTGTACCAATTCAAGGGAGAGCTTTCATATTCCTTGCCTGTGAATGCATGAGCAACTGCATCCACTATCTCCGAGCTTATCTCGTGAAGAATATCCTCCTTAGTGTTATAGCTTCGGTAAAAAGCCGTCCTTGATACCCCCGACCGCTTTACAAGCTCCGTGATCGTTATCTTCTCAAAAGGCTTTTCACCCATCAGCATGATAAGTGCTGTCTGCAGGCATTCCTTTGTAAGCCTGTGTGATTCCTCGTTGGACATCCTCAGAACATCTCTTTTCTGAAGTTCACTTTTTTGTTCCGCCATTACATTTCATCCCTTTTTGTAACCCTGTTTCATATCATTCGTATATTGTAAGGCCCGAGGCATAAGCTATTGACTTTACATCCATTTTGGTGTTACACTTGTAACAGTAACACAAGTGTATTATAGCACTATAATGTATCAATGTCAATAGCAAGGAGCAGATACTATGTCAGAAATTTCAACCTTCTGGTCAATGATAATAATTGCAGGAATAATCTCGTTTCTGGGATTCCTGCTTGAAAACGCCTGGCTTGTTTTCACAAAAGGCTATGCCGACAACAGAAATATGAGACTGCCCTTCCTGCTGGGATACGGCATAATAGTCCTGGGAATGTATTATCTTTTCGGAACTCCCGGCAATATGGGCAGAAGATCGCATACTGATGCCGAACGGTATTTCCTGTATTTTGCAGCTGCCTTTCTGACCGTCAGTGTAGGTGAAATACTTCTTGGAACCTTTGTTGAGCATTTCTTTGGGTTTGAATACTGGAATTATTCAAGACTCCCCCTGCACTTTACAAAGTATACGTCTGTTCCCACAAGTATCGGCTTCGCATATTGCATTACCGAATTCATGGACAAAGTATTCCCCGTACTTCTTGAGTTTACCGGCAAGCTTCCTGTAAAAACAGCTTCACTTATCGGTTCAGTCCTGCTGATACTTCTCCCTCTTGACTTTTTCATAAGCTTTGCAAAAATGTACAGAACAAGAAAGCTGAATACGATCTGGACAATTCATGTTTTACCCAAGGGCATACCCGAAATGATAAGCGAAAAACACACCAAGGGCTATAGCCACTAATACATAAACGGAGCCTTCTGCAAAAGCGAAGGCTCCGTTTTTTCTGAGGGAGATTGCCGGATGAATTCAGGGAAGATCCATCCGGCAAGTGGTGAGTATGTGCATGATAAAGGCTTTTATCCGTTCAGCCGATGACCCGACATCAGGATATTATCATGCAGCCGGAAATAGAAATTATCTTGTCAAATCAAACTCTGAAAAGAAGATCTGCGTATGTTGGGAATGGCCACATCTTTTCGGGAGTTATAGTTTCAAGCTCATCAGCAACTGCTCTCAGGGCCTGCATGGAGGAGAATACTTCATTTCTGTAGTACTTAGCAGTATCAATGATACCTCCTGCCTCAGCAGCACCGATAACCTTTGCATCAAGATTGTCGATAGCATCTGAAATTGAAGTATTGAGAGCAGAAACCTTGATAGCCATCTTCTTTTCAAGATCAGCAGGTATTCCGTTTGCTGTCTTTACAGCAACAGAATCTGCAAGCTGCTTTGCAAATTCAAGACCTGCAGGAAGAATCTGCTTCTTAGCCATATCAAGCATTGTAAGAGCTTCAATGTTGATGATCTTGGAGTAGTTCTCCATGCTGATCTCAGTTCTGGAAGTAAGCTCTGTTTTTGTGTAAACCTTGAACATCTCGAACATCTGAACGTTCTTCTCATCTGTGTAGTGAGGAACTGCGTCAACTGTGGAAACATAGTTGGGAAGTCCTCTTCTTGCAGCCTCTTCAACCCAGCTTGCATCGTAGCCGTTGCCGTTGAAAATAACTCTCTTGTGCTTCTTGATAGTCTCAACAAGGAGATTGTTAAGCTCCTCGGAGAAGTTTTCAGCACCCTCAAGTCTGTCAGCGAACTTCTTGAGTGCGTCTGCGACTATAGTATTCAGGATGCAGTTTGTGCAGGCGATCGTCTCGGAAGAACCAAGGCTTCTGAACTCGAACTTGTTGCCTGTGAAAGCAAAGGGAGAGGTTCTGTTGCGGTCTGTTGTATCCTTGGGGAAGTTAGGAAGTGCCTGAACGCCGATAACAAATTCCTCATTGCTGTTAGTCTTGATAACCTCACCGGACTCAACAGCGTCAAGTATCTGCTGAAGCTCAGAACCTGTGAAAATGGAGATGATAGCAGGAGGTGCCTCGTTAGCACCCAGTCTGTGGTCATTTCCTGCAGATGCAACGGAAAGACGGAGCAGGTCTGCATTTTCATCAACAGCCTTGATGATAGCACAGAGGAATGTAAGGAACTGGAAGTTCTCCTTAGGATTCTTACCGGGGTCAAGAAGGTTCTGACCCTCGTTTGTGGAGATGGACCAGTTGTTGTGCTTACCTGAACCGTTCACGCCTGCAAAGGGCTTTTCGTGAAGGAGACATACAAGACCGTGCTTAAGAGCAATCTTCTTCATTATCTCCATTGTGAGTGCGTTCTGATCGGCTGCAACGTTTGATGTAGTGAAGATAGGAGCCATTTCGTGCTGAGCGGGAGCAACCTCGTTATGCTCAGTCTTGGAAAGGATGCCCAACTTCCAAAGCTCTTCATCAAGCTCAGTCATGAAGTCATGAACTCTTGTCTTGATGTTGCCGAAGTAATGGTCCTCAAGCTCCTGACCCTTAGGTGCCTTTGCACCGAAAAGTGTTCTTCCTGTGAAGATAAGATCCTTTCTCTGATCGTAGAGCTTCTTGTCAACAAGGAAGTATTCCTGCTCGGGACCAACTGTTGTAGTAACTCTTGTAGCAGTTGAACCAAAAAGCTTAAGAACTCTTACAGCCTGCTCGGAAATAACTTCCATAGAGCGGAGAAGAGGAGTCTTCTTATCAAGTATCTCACCTGTGTAGGAGCAGAATGCTGTAGGAATGTAAAGTGTTCTCTCCTTGATGAATGCAGGAGATGTAGGATCCCATGCTGTGTAGCCTCTTGCTTCAAATGTTGCACGGAGACCGCCTGATGGGAAAGATGAAGCGTCAGGCTCACCCTTGATAAGCTCCTTGCCTGAGAACTCCATAATAACTTTGCCGTCAGCAGTAGGTGAAATGAAGGAGTCATGCTTTTCAGCAGAAAGACCTGTCATAGGATGGAACCAGTGAGTGAAGTGTGTGCATCCCTTTTCAACAGCCCAGTCCTTCATTGCGTTTGCGATAACATCGGCAACATCGGGATCCAGAGCAGTGCCCATGGTCTTTGTTTTCAGGAGTGACTTATAAACATTCTTAGGCAGTCTTGCCTTCATAGTCTCCTCGTTAAAAACGTTGCATCCGAAATAATCGGGTACACTCTTGATTCCCTGATCGATCATGTTAGACATAAAAAAATTCCTCCCTTAAATAATAAAAAGACACCGCAAAAAGCTCCCCTTACAGGGAACTTATCACGGCGTCTTTGCCTTACTTATGTTATGTACATATAATACACTATTCTTGCTCATTTGTCAAGCATTTTTTGAAATTTTGCAGGAATTTTACATCTTCTTGCAAAACATAGCAGATTTTTATGATATTTTGTACAATCTAATACGTTTCATGCAATATCTCGAACATGGAATTTCACAAAACTGTACACATATATATATTGCCGATGATACGGGAGTATTCATCGGCAATATGTGAAGGTGGCTCAAACCTTATAAAATTATGCGTTATTCTTCTGACTTTTTCTCCTCAGCCTGAATATCATCCTTAGTTTCAGAACCGGACTCCTCCTCAGCCTTAGCTTCGGCAGCCTCGTCCTTCCTCTCGCCCTTTACAGGCATCTCATATTCAAGAGTACCCTCCATCATCTTAAGGAAGTCATCTCCGTCGATCTTTTCGAATTCAATGAGATACTCAGCCAGTTCCTTCAGCTTATCTTCATGCTTTCTCAGCAGCTCCTCACACTCGGCATATGCCTTGGTGATTATGCCCTTGACCTCACTGTCGATAAGTGAAGCGGTTGCCTCGCTGTAATTGCTTGTATGACCGTAATCACGTCCAAGGAAAACCTCACCCTGCTCGCCGCCGTAAAGAACGGGGCCAAGCTTTTCGGAGAAGCCGTACTTTGTGACCATAGCTGTAGCGGTCTTTGTTGCCTGCTGGATATCGCCTGACGCACCTGTGCAGACATCATCGAAGGAAATAGCCTCGGCAACACGTCCGCCCATTGTCATAACTATACGCTGATACAGCTTGTTCTTGCTTACATGGCTGTCGTCCGTTTCGGGACGGGTAACTGTCATACCTGCTGCCTGGCCTCTCTGAATTGTGGTGACCTGATGCACCTTCTCACATTCGGGAAGATAGTATGCAGCAACAGCGTGTCCTGCCTCATGATAAGCAGTGATACGCTTGTCGCGGTCGGTTACAAGAGCAGATTTCTTTTCGGGGCCTGCAATAACCTTTAGAGTAGCTTCCTCGATGTCCTCCTCAGTGATAGCCTTTCGGTTAGCTCTTGCAGCAAGGAGAGCAGCTTCGTTCAGCAGATTCTCCAGATCAGCACCTGTAAAGAACTGTGTTGTCTTGGCAATAACGTTCAGATCAACATCGGGACCAAGGGGCTTGTTCTTTGCATGAACCTTAAGGATAGCCTCACGTCCCTTAACATCAGGGTAATTTACCATGACCTCTCTGTCAAAACGTCCGGGACGGAGCAGAGCGGGGTCAAGGATATCACGTCTGTTGGTAGCGGCAATAACGATAACACCCTCATTGCCCTCGAATCCGTCCATCTCAACAAGGAGCTGGTTAAGGGTCTGCTCACGTTCATCATGACCGCCGCCCAGACCTGCACCTCTCTGACGGCCTACTGCGTCGATCTCATCGATGAATATGATGGAGGGGGAATTCTTCTTTGCTGTTTCAAAAAGGTCTCTTACACGGGATGCACCCACGCCGACGAACATTTCAACGAAGTCGGAGCCTGAGATGGAGAAAAAGGGAACTCCTGCTTCTCCCGCAACTGCCTTTGCAAGCAGAGTCTTACCTGTACCCGGAGGGCCCATAAGCAGTACGCCCTTGGGTATTCTCGCACCGATATCGCTGTACTTCTTGGGATTCTTAAGGAAGTCAACGATCTCGGCCAGCTCCTGCTTTTCCTCATCAGCACCTGCAACATCGGCAAAGGTGTTCTTTTTCTTGGACTGATTCTTGATGTTAGCCTTGCCGAAATTATTGATCTTGGAGCCGCCCCCTGCCTGTCTCATCATGAAGAAGAACAGGGTTATCATAAGTACAAGGATAACGATGGAAGGAAGTACATTAAAGAGCCATGAGTTGTCCTGTATCTTGTAATACTCCTGTGCAAGAGGAGCGTCGGGATGCAGCTCATTGTATTCCTTTCTGTAGTTTTCCTGACCGTTCTGTATCTCGTTGATGAATATGCTTACGTTGGGAACGGTATAAGTGATCTCACTTTCCACTCCGTCCACATTGACAGTCATATTCAGCTCACCTGTACCGAGATCAAAGTCGTATCCTGAGACCTGATAATTGTCAAAATAGGTCATTATCTCCGAATACGAATACTGCTCCACCGGCTGCGAAGACTGCTTCAGCAGCATAACGATGCATGTCAGTACGGCAATTGCTATGAAGATGTAGACCATTAATCCGCCGCTTTTTTTCATCTGTTCAAACCATCCTTACTCGGTAAAACCGTTATATTCTGACCGAAAGCCGACAGAGCAATGATATCACAGCTCTGCTTCCGCAATAAAGGGAAGATTGCGGTACAGCTCTCCGCAGTCAAGACCGTATCCCACAACAAAAAGATCGGGAACGGTAAATATAGTGTGATCTGCCTTGAAATCTACTTCACGTCTGTCAGGCTTATCCAACAGAGCGTAAACCTCAAGTGATAAAGGCTCCCGTGCCCTAAGCATTTCAACAAGCTTCGCAAGTGTTCTGCCCGTATCAATGATATCCTCAATAATTACAACGTGATACTTGGAAATATCAGCCTTAAGATCCATCGTGATCTTAACTTCTCCGCCGGAAACAGTGCCTGAGCCATAGCTCTCGCAAGCCAAGAATCCGATCTCGCAGGGAGTCTTTACCTCTCTGCATATATCCGCCATAAAAACAAAAGCTCCCTTGAGCACGCTTACAAGCAAAAGAGGCTTGCCCATATAACGGCTTGTAATGGCTCTGCCCGCTTTCCTTACGCCCTCTCTTATTTCCTCCTCGGAAATAAGGACACGCTTGATCCCCTTGTATCCGCAGGGATCCAGAACCGCTTCTGAACTCATTTTCATCTGTCCTTTCCCGATATGACGGTTATACGGAATAAGCTTCCCCTGTCCTCATCTCCTGCAGCTATTCGTTCAGCAACGCCGCCGTACTCGGACCATATCAGACCCGTCTCATCCTCCATGACAAGAGCCGAACGTCTCTCCTCGGGAGAAAGTCCGAGACCGCTGTAGTATTTTTTCAGCTTTGTGCGGAAACCCCGTCCTTTAAGCTGTATCATATCGCCGTCACGCTTAGTGCGTAATACAGCAACTCCTTGTATTTTAGCATAATTGCCGCAGTTGTTTGTTAATTTTTTATTAACATTGCAGTTCCCGCAGCATTTATCATCGGATATCCCCGAAATCTTCACGGTTTTATCAAATTCGGGAATGTATATCTCACTGTCCTCCGACAGATCGATCTCAAATTCATTATGATATCCGCTGAGCTTTTCCATCCGCTCTACAGTCATTATGCCATTGCGGAAAACCGCATAAATATCACCGGAAAGCAGATATCTTCTCTGACGCTGAAAGCTGTCTGTCATCATGTCATCCAGCAAAGCGATACGCTCTGCACTGACAGGCATACCGCTGTCATTCAGCTTCATTCTGATATATCTCTTTCTTACGGCAGGATGTGCCCTGCAGATCTCATCCTCCCTGAGCTTCATCATCTCCGAAAGAATAAAATCCTCATCCTCGGCGGCGGACTTTCTCAGCCGCAGAAGTGCCGTATGCACTCCCCCGTTAATGCTTTCCAACGCAGGAATGACCCTGTGCCTTATAACGTTCCGTGAATAATCATCTGTCAGATTGGTGCTGTCCGTCACATATCCCTGACCATTTTCCTCAAGGAACTGTTCTATCTCCTGTCTCGATACCTCAATCAGAGGACGGATTATCCTGCCTCTTACATATGGTATGCCCGACAGGCCCTTAAGTCCCGTACCTCTGGCAGCATTGAACAGCGAAGTCTCGCTGTTGTCGCAGAGATTGTGAGCCGTAGCGATCTTTTCGCACCCGAATTTATCCGCAGCCGCAGCGAAAGCGTCATATCTCAGCTTTCGTGCCCCCTCTTCGCAGGAGCACCTCTTCTCTGCAGCATATCCCCTGACATCCACACGAACGCATTCGATAGGAATATCCAGCTTCCTGCAAAGCTCCACGCAGAACCGCTCGTCCCTGTCGCTTTCCTCGCCTCTGAGGCAATGATTCACATGGACCGCAGCCAGACCGAAGCCCATTTCCGCGGAAAGCTCGTGGAGTGCCAGCAGCAGACAAACGCTGTCCGCTCCCCCGGAAAGCCCCGCAAGAATGCCTCCGTCACATGGGACCATGCCGTATTCCGTCATGGTCCTCCTGACACTGTTAATAACATTCATAGGCTTATTCTACAGGAACAGGACGGTTATCCTCGCTGAGGAACAGCGTATACTGACCGTTCCACCGCATATTTACCGTTCCCGTTTCACCGTGACGGTTCTTGGCAACGATACATTCCGCAAGATTCACGTCCTCCACCTTATCCTTGTTGTAATAGCCCTCTCTGTAGAGGAAAAGCACGATATCCGCATCCTGCTCGATAGAACCCGATTCACGAAGGTCTGAAAGCATAGGACGCTTGTCAGTACGTGATTCCACCGCACGTGACAGCTGGGAAAGGGTGATAACGGGAACATTAAGCTCCTTTGCCATCAGCTTAAGCTGCCTTGTGATATCCGAGATCTCGTTTACACGATTGTCTATCCTCTTGCTTGAATTCATCAGCTGAAGGTAGTCGATGATAACAAGTCCCACGTTTTTCAGCCGTCTCAGCTTTGCCTTCATCTGAACTACAGTTATGCCCGCCGTATCATCCAGATAGATATTCATTCCCGCAAGCCTGTCTGCACCGACAGCAAGCTTTTCCCAGTCCTTGCTGTCAAGATTTCCCTTGATAAGATGATCGCTGCTGACGAGGCTTTCCGCCGAAAGCATACGTGTGGCAAGCTGTGACTTTGACATTTCCAAGGAGAATATTACTATCTCCTTATCAAGATTATGCCTTGCAACATTTGCGGCAACATTCAGTGCAAAGGAGGTCTTACCCATACCGGGACGGGCTGCAAGGATAATAAGGTCTGACTTGTTCAGACCGCTTATCACCGTATCGAGTCCGGAAAATCCCGATTTTGCACCCTGGTATTTTTCCTTGTCCGCACCGGATATTCGGTTCAGATGATCGTAGGTCTCCAGCAGGACTTCATCCATCCTGACAAGACCGTTGACCTCCTTGCCCTGTCTGATATCATATATCATCTGCTCAGCGGAATCCAGAAGCACCGAAGCAGTCTCAGTGCCCTCGGTGCAGTTGCGGATTATCTCCGTTGATGCAGCGATAAGTGAACGGAGATAGAATTTTTCCTCAACTATTCTGCAGTAGCTTTCGATATTTGCAAGGGTAGGAATGCCCTGCATGATCGCAGCAATGTACTCCTTGCCTGCAGATGAGCTTTCAAAAATATTCTCCCGGACAGCTTCATCGACAACTGTAATGATGTCCGAATCCACGCCCAGCGTAAACTGTCTGAGAATAATTGAAAATAGCTCCTTATGCTTGGAAACGTAAAAGCTTTCGGGCTTAACGTAATTCATTACCGTGCTGAGCAGCTGCGGATCCATAAGAACAGCACCCAGAACAGTCTGCTCCGCTTCGACGCTGTGGGGCATCTCACGGCTTGCAAGCTCATTAAAATCCATATAGCTCCTCCCGGAATGTTTTGATGTATCGTAATCTGCTTTCAGAGCCTGCCCTCTTATTCCTCAACTACCTCAACAGTGATCTTCTCGGAAATACCTGCGTAAAGCTTTACCTCAGCAGTGTAAGTACCGAAAGCCTTGATCTCATTGCTGAGAGACACCTTCTTCTTATCGATCTTCATGCCGAACTGCTGTGAGATGATATCCGCAACATTGCCTGCTGTGACTGCACCGAAAAGCTTGCCGCCCGCACCTGCCTTAGCCTTGCAGATGACCTTCTGACCCTTGAGCTTTGCAGCATTATCAACCGCCTCCTGACGTGCAACGTCTGTCTTATGCTGCTCGGAAGACTTCTTGCCTGCAAGGTCGGACATGTTCTTTGCAGTAGCCTCAACAGCAAGACCCTTGCCCAGGAGGAAGTTTCTAGCGTATCCGTCGGATACCTCCTTTATGTCACCCTTTTTGCCTGAGCCCTTGACATCCTGTAAAAAAATAACCTTCATATTTATCTTTCCTTTCAAAATCAATTTATAGCACCCTATAGGGGATATATGCGTTAAATAACTGCATCCACAAGACTTCCCTTTTTTGTCCCGTCGGACTTCCTGCAGACATTTTCCCTCTCCGTGTCAATGACCAGCTGAGAAAAATCACTCACCGTATCACCGAAAAGACGCTTAAAAAGCCTTATGCCGCTGTTCTCATCCTCATTTGAAAGCTTGAACATAAGCTCCTCGATGTACAGAGGGATAAAGCAAAGCAGATTGATATAGCTGCCGTCCTTTGCGTAAAAGCCTTCCAGATCATCTCCGAATCTTCCCTCGATGTCCTTATAATCCAGATGAATGAATATCCCCGAGCAAAGCTTGGTGTTATCGGAAAAAGGCATGCATTCCTCGGTGTACTGTATTGTATGAGCATTGCCCAGCCAGGTGCTGCATACATGAGGGAATCTCGCAGCACTTTTCAGGCATTCAATGGGCCACATCCTACGCTTAAGCTCATCTCTGGTCTCGCCCTTTTTGCCGGGACTGAAATCCCAGTCCTCCGGACAAAGACAGAACAGCTCACCGAATTCATGAATTTTTTTGTAATCCCAGGGGCATTCATCGGGAAGATGCATGGGCAGATCGCTCATTCCTGTAGTATAAAGCACATAAAATCGCCGCTTAGCCGTAGGCATAAGCATATGTATGTCAACGTGCACCTTATCTGACATCAGCTCGTGAAATACCCTATGCTCGTCATCGCTTTCAACGCCGAAGATCTTGTTGAAATGCTCCTCCGTCTCCTCAAGATGCAGAGTGGGAGCAACCTTGCCTGTAAGTCTGTTTACAGTCCCTCTTATTCTGAAATAAACCTGTTTAAGTCCCATACTGCCCCATGCTCCAATCAGGAAATATTGCGTATATGCTCTTCTATTGCTTCAATAAGCCGTTCCTTCGCCTCATCCGCCGTGCAGTCCGCAAGCTGAGCTGCAGCCATGGTCTGATGTCCGCCGCCTCCAAGCTTCTCCATGATTATCTGTACGTTCATGGCACCCAGAGATCTTGCTGAGATATTGGCACCCTTGCCGTCAGCAAAAATAACAAAGCTTGCGTCAACATTCTGAATGTGCAGCAGCTCATCAGCCGCCTGGGCAGATGCGACCCTGATCTCAGGACAGCTGTCCTCGGTAACTGCAATAGCACACCGTTTATATATCTCCGCTCCCTCGATTATACGGGAACGCTTTTTTCCCGTGGAAATGGATGTTGCGAACAGCAGCTTAACAGCAACCGTATCGGCACCCAGCTTTTTCAGGAAAGCAGCCGCTTCAAAGGTGCGTATGCCTGTCTTCATAACAAAGTCCTTGGTATCCAGCATGATGCCTGCAAGCATAGCGTCGGCATAATAGCAGGACAGTGCTTCATTCAGTGTGAAATACTGAATGACCTCCGCTGCCATCTCACTTGCAGATGAAGCATAAGGCTCATGGAGTGAAAGCACCGCATTATCAATGCTGTTTACCACCTGTCTGTGATGATCTATGAAAACTACGTTCTTAGCACGCTCATAAAGTTCCTTGCTGTCAAGCAGATCCTTGTTGTTTGTATCAACAACGATAAGCAGTGTCTTGTCCGTGGATATCTCAAGGGCAGTCTCCTGGGAGATAAACATTTCCCTGCCGTCCTCCAGATTTTCCTTGAGACGGCTGATGATCGCCTCCGCAAGAGTTTTTCCCTCATTTACACATAAATATGCTTCGCAGCCCATAGCCTTTATAGCTCCGCACAAGCCTGCCGCTGCACCCACAGCGTCAAGATCGCTCCATGCATGACCCATGAGTATGGTCTTGTCACAGGTACGGATAAGCTCCTCAAGGCTCGTGCTGAATATACGTGTTTTGACCTTGGTGTTCTTCTCGATCCCCTTTGATGTACCGCCGTAGAAGGTAAATGTCTCATTGTCCTTAATAGCGACCTGATCGCCGCCCCGTCCCTGAGTCATATCCAGAGCCTGCCTTGCCATCTTTTCGCTCTCGGGAAGTGTTTCGCCTCCCCGTCCGATACCGATGGAGACCGTAACAGGGGTATGATCGGCAACGGTGATAGTCTTTGCCTTTTCAAGAATTACCTTGAACTGTTCATCCTCCAGCTTACGCAGCTCCTCCTCGCTGATAACAGCAAAATACCTGTCCGCGGAAAGCTTCTTGACAATACCGCTGTGCTCCTCCACAAAGGTCTCAAGCATCTTGTCGATAAGCATGGTGATATGTGACTTGTCCGAATCCTTGACCTTGGAGAACAGCTCCTCATAGCTGTCAACAAGTATCAGCATCACCCACATCCTGCTCAGCTCAAACCTGCCTGTAGCCTGTATAAGCTCAGTCACATCCTGGAAATACAGCAGTGTAAGCTCGGATGAAAGTCTGGAATTATCATCATGCTTTTCGGTAGTGACAGCACACACACGATAAGTACCTGTGCGGTACTCCACCACCTCGTCTATGCTTGAAAAGGTTTTCTCCAGATCAATGTCTATGATCCTGTTCAGAGGTACTCCATAGGCTTCGGCGGAATATATCTCATCCGTAAATGCCTTATTGAACCAGATGATAATTCCATCACTGTCAACTATAAGTGCAGGAGCAGGGAATTTGTAAAGGGAATCTCTCTCTGTCAGATTCAGCTGTGATTCCATTTCAGAAACAAAGCTGTGCAGATTCTTCTCAAACTGCAGGAACAGATACAGATAAGCCAGTGCAACACAGGCAGTGATACCCAGCAGAGTCCAGAACCTGACCTCGCTGTAAGGCTCAACAGCAAATGCACTGGAAACTGACGCAACGATAAGCAGCATCGACACAAGCTTGAATAATCTCCAGCCTTTACCTGTCATAGACCACATTCCTTTCGGTAGTTTCTTTTATGTGCACGCACCCGGACAACCCCGTCAGATCTCCTCGATAATAGGAAGGATCATGGGACTGCGTTTTGTCTTCATATAGATATAGTCGCTGAGAGCATCCTTCATAGCAGACTTTATGCCGTTCCAGTCTCTTACTCCATCACTGAGACAGCGGTCAAGAGTCTTCTTAAGTATCTCTCTGGACTGATCCATCATCTCCTCGGACTCACGGACATAAACAAAGCCTCTGGAAAGGATGTCAGGCCCTGCAAGAACAGTACCGCTGTCGCTTTCGATAGTAGCAACTATAACGATAAGTCCGTCCTGAGCAAGGTGCTTTCTGTCCCTGAGAACGATAGAGCCCACATCACCCACGCCCAGACCGTCAACAAGTACACGTCCCGCAGTTACCTTTCCTGCAATATTCATGCTCGTTCCGTCACTCTCGATAACATCTCCGATGGAACCGATAATAACATTGTTTTCCGCCATTCCGAGAGAATATGCAAGTGCTGCATGCTTTTTAAGATGCTTGTATTCACCGTGTACGGGAATGAAGAATGCGGGCTTTGTCAGTGCCAGCATGAGCTTAAGCTCCTCCTGGCAGGCATGACCGGAAACGTGCACCTCATACATAGCCTCATAAACTACCTCTGCTCCCGCCTTCATCAGCTCATTTACGACCTTTGTGACCATCTTTTCGTTTCCGGGGATGGGGTTAGCACTTATAATGATAAAATCCTGAGGGGTGATAGTTACGCTTCTGTGCTCATTCATAGCCATACGTGTAAGAGCGGACATAGGCTCGCCCTGGCTGCCTGTGGTTATGAGCACGATCTTTTCGGGAGGGTACTTGTTCATCTCTTCGATCTCGATCATAACTCCCTCGGGAACGGAAAGATATCCCAGCTCCATAGCAGCGGAAATAACATTCAGCATGCTTCTTCCGAATACAGCAACACGTCTGCCGCTTCTTACGGCGTTATTGATGATCTGCTGGATACGGTGGATATTGGAGGCAAATGTAGCGATTATGATACGCTTGCCCTCAGCTCTGTCGAAAAGACGTACAAAGGACTCGCCCACCTTCCGCTCCGTAGCGGTATATCCGGGTCTCTCCGCATTGGTGGAGTCAGCCATAAGAGCAAGTACACCTCTGCTGCCCAGCTCGCCGAAGCGTGCAAGGTCGATGATGCCTCCCTCTATGGGGGTAAAGTCTATCTTGAAGTCGCCCGTATGAACGATTATTCCCGCAGGAGTGTGCACAGCAAGTGCCACTGCATCGGGGATAGAATGATTTACACGTATGAATTCAACAGCCATGCAGCCCATCTTGACAGTCTGCCTCGGCTGAACAACATTAAGCTTTACGCTGCCTGTAAGATTATGCTCCTTGAGCTTGCCTTCGATAAGACCAACCGTAAGTCTGGTAGCATAAACAGGGATATTCACCTTCTTCAGCAGATAAGCAAGTCCGCCGATGTGGTCCTCATGACCGTGAGTGATAACGATGCCTCTGATCTTGTCCGCATTCTGCTCAACATATGTGAAATCCGGGATAACAAGGTCAACACCCGGCATATCGCTGTCAGGAAAAGCAAGACCGCAGTCGATAATAAAAATATCGTTTGCACACTCGATAAGAGTCATATTCTTGCCGATCTCGTTAAGTCCTCCCAGAGGGATGATCTTAACGGGAGTACGCTTTCCGAAGCGGTGATTCGTCTGATATACGGGCTTGGAGCCGTTATTTGCAGGAACAGCCGGTTCCTCTGCCGCAGCCTCTGTGCTTATGACTGCCTCCGCCTCCATCTGCTCACGATCTTCGCTGTATCGGCGGTCATTCCGGTAATTGCGGTATCTGTAGTTATTATAGGGCTTCCTGCTGTAGTAAGGCTTATTATCCTCCTGAGGGTGATCGAAGCCTGCCGTAGCATTCCCTGCTGCGTCATTCCCGCCCATATCATTTCTGTAATACTCCTGCTGAGGCTTGTTCTGACTGTAGTATCTGTCATTATTATAGCTCTTTGAGTCATTCCGGTAATACGGGCGTCTTTCACCCTGCTGATTGTTCCTGTAACCGTCCTGCTGCATGAATTCCGCAGAGGACACCCCTCTTGGAGGAAGCATAGGATTTCTCTGCTTCCTGCTGTTATCCCGAAGCTGCTGATCGCTGTCATTGCGGCCGCCGTTCTTCATCTGACCGTTATTGTTGTTTCTGTAGTAGGGTCTGTAATCATTATTGCGGTATCTTCCCTGATTCCTGTTATTCTGACCGCTTCTGTAATCCCTCTTTGCTGTGAATACCTCTCCGTAGCTGTTTACTGTCTTTTCAGGCTTGGGAGCGATCTTCTCACCGTATTCGTTGATTTCACTGTTCTTATTGTTTGCCAATTCTTTACCATCCTTTCAGACTGCACACTGCCTGCCGCACAGCAAAGCCGCTTTCCGAGGGCAGCAACATGCCTTGTATAGATTTCTTCTTACTTTCCGGAAACCCCTATTCCGATAATTATATGTGACGGTACACTTCATTCAGCTGCACTTATCCGATACTATTAACTCTGCAAATTCTTCGGCAATCATCTCTTAGGAGGACCCTATCCTTCCGAATAAGCTTCTTAGATCCGACTATTTCAAATTCTCGCTGCTGTATTATCAGATCTTTACTCGATAATAAACCGCTTCATGCGGCATGCTTCGTATCTGTTTTCTTTTCCGAACAACGCATATGCATAAATAAACAGGGACAGTTCAGCATAAAGCCGTCGTAAAACACAATGAGCGTACCGTTAAAATATAACGGCACTCTGCAATTCCCGCAGATAAAGCTTAGAATGACGGCAGATCAATACCCATGTTTTCCGAACACAATAATTAATCATATTATACACTATTTCGCCTGTTTTGTCAAGGAGAATAATTTCTCCCTCCGACGTCAAAATCGGTCAATATCCCCAAAAGTATTGCTGCGTCCTTCCGTCTGATACTAATATCCATAGGTTAAATGGTTATTAGTATGCCTCCCCATCAGTCCTTCCGCATAATGTTCAGCAGCATATCCTCATAAAAATCGCACAGCTCCGATGCAGTTTCCATAGCCGCTCCGAAGCTTTCCACATGAAGCATAACTCCTTTCCCCGTCCGCACGGGAGAAATAGTGACACGTCCGTTGAGATTGTTCATAAGCACCCCGTCCGATGCCATCCTGCCGCTGTCGCCGATATCCGTTCTCACGCCGCACAGCCGTCTCAGCAGCTCCGAGGGACTGTTCAGCGGGATATATCTGCTTGATACCGCATAATCGGGCAGTTCAGCGGACAATTCACCAAGGCTCATGCCCCTCCTCCGCATTATCTCAAGTATGGTCAGGGTAAGGGCACATCCGTCCCGCATAAATATCTGTTCGGCGGCAAGTGCACGTGCACGGACGCATTCCTCAGACCTTGACCCCTCCCGGGTGCAGATGTTCCGTCCGCAGGAAACCACCCTCCTTCCGAAGCTCTCTGCCAGACGTTCCGCAGCCGCAGGAAGAGAGGGACAATCCGCCGCATCCGTTCCCTGTGAGAACAGATCACGGCACACTATCATCAGAAGCCTGTCAAAGAAAACATACCCCGTCCTTTCGGAATAGGCAGAAAGCTTTGTTCCCCCATTTCCTATGTGGAAGGAGACCCTTTCCCCGCTCCTGTCGTTCTTACCTGCAAGGACACGCTCCATATCCTCCAGAACACCGCTTTCGGGACTGTTGATATCCGCGTAGATACCCCGGAGCTTCCCCTTCAGTATCTCGGACAAACGTGACACGTATATCTCCGAAACTCCGGTGCACTGAACCGTCCTGCCGTAATGGGAATACGCAGTCACACCGGGAGGAGCAAGCAGCAGCTCCTCTATACGCTCCTCTGTATCGGGAAACAAGGTAAGCCCGTCCGATGCAAAAAGCTGAATGCCCGCAGTCACATCAGCGAAAATATGACATCCCATATCACCGGAAAGCCTTTTAACGGAGAATGCCAGTGCAGGCGAGGTGCAGCAGCCGCAGTAGACCGCCTCTCCTCCCCCCGAGCACACCCCGGAACCGAAAGCATACGCCAGTGCCTCAGCTCCATCCGAATCCGAATGACCTATACAGACCCTTGCACCCTCATCCTTTGCCGCAGCAGCGGCTGCCCGACCCGCAAGCACCGCCGTTTCAGGGGTTATCCGGGCCCCCGCCGAACCCGTCAGCCTGCTCATGTCCTCAAAATGCAGTCCCGCATCAATACCGCTCATGTACAATACCATCCTTTCATTACCGGAATTAGGAAGCACTGAATAAATCCGGTATGCGAGCAAGATGCGTGCCAAGCCTTCAGGCGTGATTTATTCAGAGATTCCTGAAATAATAAAAATATATTGCCCGAAATGTGGCAAATAATACAGCAAAATGCAGTAAAACTATAAACCTCCGGCCAGAGGTTACAGCAATTTGACAAATTTTTCACCATTCACAAAAATTAAGAATTTTTTTGTGGAAATAACACTATTTCTATGATATAATGTTTTACATATATAGTCGTGAACATATTTATTTCAAATAAAAAATTTCTATATAAAAAGGAAGCATGGTTATGGAACTGACTGAAAATGAAGCCAATATTTTTGACGTTATCGTCACAGGTACGGGCGTAGGAGGACTTTATACTGCCCTCAGCCTCCCCTCCGATCTTAAGGTCCTTGTTATCAGCAAGCGTGAGCTGGAGCTTTGCAATTCCGCACTTGCCCAGGGCGGTGTTGCTGCCGTTTACAAGCCCGTGGACGATGACAATATAACTCTCCATACAAACGATACCCTTATTGCAGGCGGATTCAAGAACAACCCCGACTCTCTCAAGGTGCTCGTTACGGAGGCAGCTCAGGAGATACAGCATATCCTGGATATCGGCGTTGATTTCGACCGTGATGAAACAGGCGAGCTTGACCGTACATTAGAGGGCGGTCACTCCCGTAGAAGAATATTCCACCACAAGGATTCCACAGGTGCAGAGGTCACAAAGAAAATACGTGAAGCAGTCCTCAGGCTCCCTAACGTTACCGTCCTTGACAATGCTCTTCTCTGCCGTCTTAACAAAATAGGGGGCGGATTTGCTGCAGATGTTCTCCGTGACGGCGTTCACACTACATATCGTTCAAAATTCGCAGTCCTTGCAACAGGCGGCATCGGACGTGTTTACGACTATACAACGAATTCCGCTATCGCTACAGGCGACGGAATCGCTCTTGCATATGAGATGGGTGCCGAGATACGCAATCTTTCTCTTATACAGTTCCATCCAACAGCATATAATAATAAGGAATCCCGTGAATGCTTCCTTATTTCCGAATCGGTAAGAGGCGAGGGTGCATACCTGCTCAACTGCAATAAGGAACGCTTCATGGACAGATATGACGAACGTCTGGAGCTTGCCCCAAGAGATGTTGTTTCCCGTTCTATAATCCTTGAGAGCCGCCGCACAGAAAGCGACGAGTTCTATCTTGATATCCGCTACAAGGGCAAAGATTATCTTGCAGACCGATTCCCCATGATATATGATTTTCTCATGACCCAGGGCATCGACATGGCTGAGGACCTTATCCCCATATTCCCCTGTCAGCATTATCTCATGGGCGGAATCAACGTTGATACCAAGGCGGAAACAAATGTTGACGGTCTGTACGCTGTAGGCGAATGCTCACATACGGGCGTTCACGGCAACAACAGACTTGCATCCAATTCCCTGCTTGAAGCTCTGGTCTTCGGTCATCAGGCAGCCATCGACATCGCATCCAAGCTGGACAAGAGCTCAGCTGTTGAGGATTTCACCTTCCCCGATAACGCAGACGCTCAGCCTATACCCACAGGCATCCGCACCGAGATAAGACATATCATGCAGAAATCTTATTTCGTTATCCCCGACAAGCAGAAGGCAGTGGAAGGCTTTGAAAGAGTATCCGAGATAAAGCGTATGCTGGACAGCGGCAATTACATAATTGACAGGAATTATGTGGAAGCTCGTTCCCTCACCACATGTGCCTACCTTATTTTAAAGGAAGTAATCTGACAGAAAACCAACACATAAATAATCTGCACAAAAAAATCGGATGTTTTTTTACAAAAACCCTTGACAAATCCTGAAACTGTGTTATAATTGTAAAGGTGATATGCTTTACAAAGTAAACTGCCTTTACAGAAAGAGGTGTAACGGTGAACGGTGAAAAGGATCTGAGAGTGGCTGTGCTGCTCGATTACTATGCACCAATGCTTACCGAAAAGCAAAGGGACGTTATCGACCTCTACTATAACGAGGATCTTTCTCTCGGAGAAATAGCCGAGCATGAAAGCATTACCCGTCAGGGTGTCCGTGACAGCATCAAGAGAGGGGAACAGACCCTCCACGATCTGGAAAAATCGCTGGCACTTGCAGAAAAATCCCGAAGGCTTGAAGCGATAGCCTGCTGCATTGATGAGATCTGCGGAAGTATCAAGCTTGAAGCGGCAAGGAACGGTTCCGAAAGGCTGATGGCTCTTGCCGACAGGCTGGAAAAGGAATCGGCAGCACTTAAAAATATATTCTGACATTATTGATTAGGAGGATGCACCGTGGCTTTTGAAGGACTTTCAGAAAAACTTAATGCCGTTTTCAAACGTCTTAAAGGCAGAGGCGTTCTCACTGAGGATGACGTCAAGGAGGCTATGCGAGAGGTCAAGATGGCTCTTCTCGAAGCCGATGTAAGCTATAAGGTCGTTAAGGACTTTATCGGCAAGGTTACGGAAAGGGCAGTAGGAACCGATGTTCTTGCAAGCCTTACCCCCGCTCAGCAGGTAATTAAGATCGTTAATGACGAGCTTATCTCACTGATGGGCGATCACAATGCAAAGGTTAACTTCCCCTCAAAGCCTCCGTGCATCATCATGATGTGCGGACTTCAAGGTTCAGGTAAGACCACTCATACAGCAAAGCTTGCAAAATATTTCAAGGAAATGGGCAAGCGTCCACTGCTGGCAGCCTGCGACGTTTACCGTCCCGCTGCTATCAACCAGCTCCAGGTTGTGGGCGAAAAGGCAGGAGTAAAGGTCTTTGAGATGGGTCAGATAAACCCCGTCGTAATTGCGAGAGAAGCCGTTAAGCATGCAAAGGATCACGGCAATGATATTGTTATCCTTGATACAGCAGGCCGTCTCCACATTGACGAGGAGCTTATGGACGAGCTGAAAAACATCAAGGCTGAAACAAATCCTGATGAGATAATGCTTGTTGTGGATGCTATGACAGGTCAGGACGCCGTTAACGTTGCAAAGGCATTTGACGACGCTCTGGGTATCACAGGCGTTCTTATGTCAAAGCTGGATTCAGATACAAGAGGCGGTGCGGCTCTGTCCGTCCTCGCCGTTACAGGAAAGCCTATCAAGTTCGTTGGTACAGGCGAAAAGCTTGGAGATTTCGAGCAGTTCCACCCCGAGCGAATGGCTTCAAGGATCCTTGGAATGGGCGATATGCTCACACTTATCGAAAGAGCACAGAGCACTATTGACGAGGATGACGCAAAAAAGCTTGCCGAAAAGATACAGAAGGAACAGTCCTTCGGTCTGGATGACCTCCTTGATCAGATGAAGCAGATCAAGAAAATGGGTCCTCTCAAGCAGATCGTAGGCATGCTCCCCGGCGTAGGTGACAAGCTTAAGGATGTTGACATCGACGACCGTCAGATGCTCAGGATCGAAGCAATGATAACCTCCATGACCCCTGCAGAAAGAAAGAAGCCTTCCATTATCAATCCCAGCCGCAAAAGACGTATCGCCGCAGGAAGCGGAAACACTGTTGCGGATGTGAACAGACTTCTCAGACAGTTTGAGGATATGCAGAAGATGATGAAGCAGCTGGGCGTTATGGGCAAAAACCAGAAGGGCAGGAAAAACAAGCTGCGTATGCCGGGCATGTGGAGATAACATCCGGCACGTAAATACCTACAGTCATCAATGTGTTTATAACACTTTGATATATATTTGATTCTAATTCGGAGGTGAAATAAAATGGCAGTAAAGATCAGACTCAGAAGAATGGGTGCTAAGAAGGCTCCTTTCTATCGTATCGTTGTTGCTGACTCCAGATACCCCAGAGACGGCAGATTTATCGAAGAGATCGGTTACTATGATTCCACAAAGGATCCCGTTGTAGTAAGCGTTGACGCTGAAAAGGCTAAGAAGTGGATGGCTAACGGTGCTCAGCCCACTGAAACAGTTAAGAAGCTTTTCGACAAGAATGGTATCACAAAGTAATTTACTTTCTGAACCGTATCATCAATATTGGGACACCTGCAGCATTTATATGCTACGGAGGTGTCCGCAATAGGTGATGTCTTAATTACGTATTTTCCGCAAAGACAGCACATAAGCGTCTTTGCTTTTTTTAGATGAAAGGATGAGCTTATGGAACAGCTTCTTATTGCAATCGCTTCCGGTCTCGTTGAGGACAAGGACGCAGTTAAGGTTGACCGCGATGAGCCCAATGAGGAAGGTATCGTTGTATACCATCTTCACGTTGCACCCGACGACATGGGCCGCGTTATCGGCAAGCAGGGCAAGATCGCCAAGGCTATCAGAATAGTTATGCGTGCAGGTGCAGGCAGGATTAACGAAAAAATCATGGTTGAAATCGACTGATAACGATGTTTCTGCGATCAGCAGACACTGAAAGGAGTCATAATGCTGACTATTCTTTCTAATGTCGGAGCAGTTCGGATCTTGTTCATTATCGGCATAACTATAACAGTTCTGCCGATATTTTTTTATAATATCCCTAAGTACCGCAGGAAGAACTCAACGGAACGCCCCCCCTTCTTTAAATCATTCCCCCTCATGATACTGTGCGGGATCATAATGATAATTCCCATGCTTTGCTACTTCTATCTTGATATCCGTTACGATGCAGGAAGCTTTACGCTGAACGATAAGCTTTTTCTCGCTGCGGAGAACGGCAGCATCAAGGCAGCAAAATCGCTTATAGAAGAGGGTGCCGAGCCTGACGGGGATACACGTTACGGTGTGACTCCTCAGTTTCATGCAGTTGAAAAGGATAACACGGAACTGGTAATGCTGTTTCTTCAGAACGGTGCGGACCCGAATTACCCCGGAAATGATAAGATCACACAAATATCTGCTGCAGCACGGAATCAAAGCTGCGAAATGGCTAAGCTTCTCATTGCGGCAGGAGCCGACCCGGATTACATGCCCGAATCCTTTGTCCCCGCACTTCATTATGCAGGCATCTACGATAAGGACTACAATTCGGAGCTGGTAAACATACTGATTGCAGGCGGAGCAGACCCATCTCTCCCTGCTTACAAAAACGGCAGAAAGCTGCTCCCCTACCGCTATTATTACGATAAACACAAGACCGATGCCGATATCACGCCCGAAGAGGAGGAGCGTTTCGGTCAGATATCAGCAAGGCTTTATCCCGCATATTCCGAAAACCTTATGGATAATGTTCATGAGAATTTCGGTCTTGATGCCATAAAGGAGGACGATGATAATGAAACAGTTTCTTGAGATAGGCAAGATAGTTGCCGTACAGGGACTAAAGGGCGAGGTCAGAGTTGAAGCATGGTGCGACAGCCTTGATTTTCTCTGCGAGTTTGACACTCTATATTTCAATAAGGGAAAAACTCCCGTTGTCATAACCAAGGCAAGACCCCACAAAAACATTGTCCTCATGAAGATAGAGGGAGTTGATACTCCCGAAGCCGCAAACGCCCTCAGAGGCAAGATACTGTATATGAACAGAAACGATGTGGAGCTTGAAGAAGGCACATATTTCATTCAGGACCTTATCGGTCTGGATGTCATAGATGCTGATGACGGAACGGTCTACGGCAAGCTTTCCGACGTGACCTTCACAGGTGCAAACGATGTTTACCACATAAAGAACGGCGACAAGGAGTGGCTGATCCCCGCTATCCCTGACGTCATAGCCGAGAATGACATTGAGGGCGGAAGAATGCTTATCCACAAGATGGACGGGCTGTTTGAGGAGTAATTATGCGTATAGATATTGCTACCCTGTTCCCCGAAATGTGCGATACTGTGCTGAATGAAAGCATCATCGGCAGAGCACAGAGAGCGGGAAAGATCGAATTCCACTGCCATCAGATACGTGAATACACCCTGGACAAGCACAACCGTGTGGATGACTGTCCCTATGGCGGCGGAATGGGCATGGTCATGCAGGCAGAACCAATATACAGATGCTTCAGTCACGTCACCGAAGGCTTTGAGGAGCGTCCCCATGTGATATACATGTCACCCAAGGGCAAGGTCTTTACTCAGCAGAGAGCTATGGAATTGTCTAAAATGAACAGCATTTTCATAATCTGCGGCCATTATGAGGGAGTTGACCAGCGGATAATCGACAAGATCGTTGACGAGGAGATCTCCATAGGCGATTATGTGCTTACGGGTGGGGAGCTTCCCGCACTTGTTGTCTGTGACGCTGTTGCAAGAATGTGCGACGGTGTGCTGTCAGCCGAGGAATGCTTCGAGGAGGAGAGCCATTTCAGCGGTCTGCTGGAATATCCCCATTACACACGTCCCGAGGTGTGGGAGGGTATGGCGGTGCCTCCGGTGCTTCTTACGGGGCATCACAAGAATATCAAGGAATTCCGCCACGAAAAGGCCCTTGAAATAACCGCCGAAAGACGTCCCGATATGTATGAAAAGTACATGGAGGAGCACCCTCCCAAGCCTCCAAAGCGTTCACGAAGAGTTAATAAATTAACAAAGGATAGCGAAATATAATTTGTTTTATTAACCTTTTATTGTCAAAGTGCATATAACAATTTGTTGAAAGTTGTTCATGTCATATAAAATTCGTGATAATATACAAATCAAACAATTTTATCCTCACCAACGTAATTCAAAAAGCAGAAATTTCACCTAAAATCTGATTTCATAACATTTTTCCGTTGACTAAGTGAAAAAACCAATGTATAATTTAATCATAGCAAAAAAAAGAAGACCGATGTTCGGTACGTAAGGTTCCGATGCATCGTTCATCATCAGCCGGTAATTCCAACCGTCGAACAGAAGCTATACAGAATAGGAGAGAGATTTATGTTTGTTAAAGATGTAATGGTTCAGAATCAGGTAGGTTTACACGCTCGCCCCGCAACATTCTTTATCCAGAAGGCTAATGAGTTCAAGTCCTCTATCTGGATCGAAAAGGAAGAGAGAAGAGTAAATGCAAAGAGCCTTCTCGGTATCCTTTCCTTAGGTATTGTCGGCGGCACTCAGATCAGGATCATCGCTGATGGTGCTGATGAGCAGGATGCTGTTGAAGGTCTCATTGAGCTTGTTGACAGCGGCTTTGCTGAGGAATCCAGATAAAATACTGCAATTCTTATTGAGCATATCCGAATTTCGGGTATGCTCTTTTTTATTTCCCGGGTCATAATGCTATTGAATTTGGATCAACCTATAAACAAATCAAGGAGAGAATATTTTTCGTGAAAATTCTCATTTATGCTTGCAATTTGCGGGATTCTATGATATAATAACTTAGTAAATATGCTGAAGTGGTATCGGTATGTGCCTGTTTTTATCATAATTAACAGAATATTAACACAAATTTTCGGCGTGTATGATACAATTAACATGTATAAAGCTTTTTTATCCGACAGACTCTGCCGATGAATACAGATAAGTCGGTTCGGAAAATATACTTACTTATACTAAGTCTAAATTGTTTTGTAGACAAAGCCGACAGACAGAATAAGTCCAGTCCGGGAAAGCGACCGCAGGCGGGCTTTCGCCCGGCAAGGGAGCTTGACTACAAATGGACTTGTTTTGGCAAAGGATTTGTCTATAGGTTGATTTAGAATTAGTATCAATTATCATTGAAAGGATGACCTCAGTAATGTCAAACAGACTTTTTCAGGGCTTGATCCATCAGATGCGTGACACTATGGACAGTGTTATCGGCGTAGTTGACAGCTCCGCAACTATCATCGCATGCAGCGAGCTTACTAAGATCGGTACCACAAACGAATTTGTTTCCCTCGATCTCAGCGATTCCCATGATATTTTCGTCAGAGACGGATACACCTACAAGCCCTTCGGCTCACACATAAAGCCGGATTATGCTGTTTTTGTTGAGGGCGTTGATGACAACGCTGCAAAGTACGCTAATATTCTTTCTATCACTCTTTCAAGCATCAAGCAGTACTATGACGAAAAGTACGACCGCAACAACTTTATCAAGAATGTTGTTCTCGATAATGTTCTTCCCGGTGATATCGTTGTTAAGGCAAGAGAGCTTCACTTCAACTCCGATGTGAGCCGTGTTGTTTTCCTTATCAGGATCATTTCCTCCAACGATGTTTCTGCATATGATGTTATCCAGAACCTCTTCCCGGACAAGACAAAGGATTTTGTTTTCAACATTACCGAAAGCGACATTGTTCTTGTTAAGGAGATCAAATCAAACGTTGAATCCAAGGATCTTGAAAAGCTTGCACGCTCTATTTCCGATACACTTTCCAGCGAGTTCTATACCCGTGTGAACGTTGGTATCGGTACTGCAGTTGTAGGAGTTAAGGATCTTGCACGCTCCTTCAAGGAAGCACAGATCGCTCTTGAAGTGGGCAAGGTATTTGATACCGACAAGATAATCGTTTCCTACGACAATCTTGGAATCGCAAGACTTATCTATCACCTTCCCACAACTCTCTGCGAGACATTCCTCCAGGAGGTATTCAAAAAAGGCTCCATTGAGTCTCTGGACCACGAAACACTGTTTACTATCCAGCGTTTCTTTGAGAACAATCTGAACGTTTCCGAGACCTCCAGAAAGCTCTTTGTTCACAGAAATACTCTCGTTTACAGACTTGAAAAGATAAAGAAACTCACAGGTCTTGATCTGAGAGAATTTGACCATGCTATCATCTTCAAGATCGCTCTTATGGTCAAAAAGTACCTTTCGGCAAATCCTACAAAATTCTGATCTGATACACAGATGAATTAATTATTATCAACAAATTATGGGGCAGTAGCACACTACTGCCCCTTTGATGTCCGTTTGACGGACAGCTACAGGCGGTGAATTTTTTGGTAGAATTACAGAATGTTTCTGTTACATATCCAAACGGTGTGGGTGCCCTCCACGATGTTTCACTTAAGATAAATGACGGCGAATTTGCATTTCTCGTAGGTGATTCCGGTGCAGGAAAAAGTACCCTCATCAAGCTTCTTATCAGAGAAATATCAGCTGATGACAGGGCAGATGTACGCAGCTCTATCAAGGTCAACGGCTATGACCTTATGCGGCTCAGACAGAAGGATATCCCTCAGCTCAGACGCACTATCGGCTTCGTTTTTCAGGATTTTAAGCTTATCAACAATATGAACGTATACGACAATGTTGCTTTTGTTCTCCGCAGCATTGACGCTCCCACAAAATATATCAGAAAGCGTGTTCCACACGTTATAGGTCTGTTGGGTCTCCAGAAGAAGATCAAGGAATATCCCACTAACCTTTCGGGCGGCGAGCAGCAGCGTGTAGCTTTGGCGAGAGCACTTGTAAACGACCCCCAGCTTATCATTGCGGACGAGCCTACAGGTAATCTGGATCCCAGAACCTCCCTTGAGATCGTTCAGCTCCTTAAGGAGATCAACCGACGTGGAACTACAGTCATGATGGTAACGCATAACCATCAGCTGGTCCAGAGCTTCGGCGGACGTGTCATCAACATTAAACGGGGAGAGATCTCCTTCGACGATTATCTGACTCAGCCAAACTAATTTTACGAAAGGATTGTCCTTTTAGACCATGAGATTAAGCAGCAGTGCATACCTTTTCAAACAGGGTATCAGGAATATATGGAACAACAGAATAATGTCGATCGCTTCCTTCTGCATCATGACAGTATCTCTGCTCATGGTCGGGGTCACGATCATTTTCACGGCAAACATCAACTCCTTTATCAGCGACATTGAAGGCAAGAACGAGGTCGTTATTTTTCTTGATGACGGTCTGGATGAGGAGCGTTTGAATGAGATCCATAATCAGCTTATCGCTACCGAAAACATCGCTGATGTTTCCTTCTACTCCAAGGAGGAGGCCTTTGAGGATCTGAAAAAGGATATTGATGATGCGGAAGAAATATTCAGCTATCTGGGAGAGGAAAGTCCCCTTCCCGACGCCTTCCGCCTTAAGATCAAGGATATTTCCAAAATGAGCAGCACTCTCTTTGCTATAAACTCCATTGAAAATATCACAAAGGTAAAGGCTCCCTATGATTTCGTAAATGTGCTTACAGGTCTAAAGACCATCGTTGGAATGGTTTCAGTTCTTATGCTTGCGGCACTTATCATCGTAAGCTTCGTTATTATCTCCAACACTACCCGTGCCAGCGTTGACATAAGAAAACGTGAGATCTATATCATGAAGTACGTCGGTGCCACAAACACATTTGTTAAGATACCCTTTTTCATTGAGGGTCTTGCTATGGGCATTCTCGCCGGTATAGCTGCGTCAGCTCTTACATGGATAGGCTATGACAAGCTTGTGGAGCTTCTCAGTGCAGAGACAACTATTCTTTCAGCACTGAGCATTGACGGGTTCATCCCTCTGGAAAGCTTCATAGTATACATAGTTATCGGATACATAGCCATCGGAGCAATTATAAGCTCTGTAGGAACTGTGTTCAGCACAAATAAATATGTCAAAGTCTGATACAGCGGACAATTGCATAAACATATCACTCCTATGCGAAGGCTTTTCAATGATTTGCGGAACACCCCGCAGAAAGGCAAGGTATATATAGTATGAAGAGGAAGGAAACGGAAAACGTCAGACTTCACAAGCTTATGTTAAAAAACAGAACCGCTGCTATGTTTGCAGCTTTCATTATGGCAGGAGCATCCATTCCTGCTATGTCTATAAGTGCAGATTATGCAGACGATATCGCACAGCTGGAGCAGAAGCGTGAAGAACTGGCTGCAGAACGTGCAGCTGCAGAGGCTTCTCTCAGAGAATACGAAAACAATGCAGCTGAGCAGGAGGAATACCTGCGTATATATGATGAAAAAATGAGACTCCAGGAGGAGGAAATAAGCAACGTTGAGGAGCAGATCAGGCTGCTCAAATCCCAGATCTCCGACCTTGAGATACAGATCACAGACAAGGAAGCCGAGGTTCAGGAAGGCATAGAGGATTTCAAGGAGCGTCTCAGAATAATGTACATGACAAGCAATGACAGCATCGCTTCAATGCTTGTAGGTGCAACGGATTTCTACGATATCCTTGCAAGACTTGAGCTTGTTGAGAGGATCTCCAAGCACGATAATGACATGATCGACGACCTTACAAACAAGATCAAGAGTCTTAATGAGGATAAGACTGCCCTTGAGGAAAAGAAGGTCCAGACAGAGATAAAGAGGGCAGAGGAAGAAGAGATCCTTGCCGAGCTTCGTGTTACATATCAGAACCATCAGGAAACTAAGGAATGGTATGAAAATCAGGCTGCTATGGACAGAGCACGTACAGAGGAAATGGACGCCCAGGACGCTCAGTACGAGGAAGAACTCCAGGCTTACATCAGAAAGCAGCAGGAAGAGCTGGAAAGAAAGCGTCAGGAAGAGGAACAACGCAAGCGTGAGGAAGAGGAACGCCGCAAAAAGGAAGAGGAAGAACGCCGCAAAAAGGAAGAAGAGGAACGCAGGAGACTTGAAGAGGAAGCAAGGCAGCAGGCCGAGCAGAACGGCGAGACCTTTGACCCCAATTCCGTGGATTACAGTTCAATCGAGAATCAGGAAGATTATTCCAATGACGAATCTACCGAGGACGATTACAGCAGCCCCGGATATTCCGAGACGGGCTTTATCTGGCCCTGCCCATCTGTAAGAAACTACACCGACGTTTACGGAAGCAGATATATTCAGGAAACAGGTAAAAACGAATTCCACAAGGGTCTTGATATCACAAAGCCCGGCTGTGCAGGCGAGCCTATCGTTGCATCTGCTGCCGGCACTGTTATCACTGCATCCAACACAGGCAATGGCTACGGCATACATGTTGTTATCGACCATGGCGACAAGATCTCCACCTTGTACGGTCACATGAGCAGCACATGCGTAAGCGTAGGCGATTATGTCAGCCAGGGTCAGACTATCGGCTACATCGGATGCACAGGCTATGCATTCGGAAATCACCTCCACTTTGAGGTCAGAGTAAACGGTTCTCACACAGACCCCTTCAACTACGTAAGCGTAAACAATTAATGGGAATCTCACTCTCCTCGTCTGCAAAATACGCATACGGGGAGTTTCCCATATATGTGAATATATAGCTTTGCATCATTTATCCGATGCAGGATCTGAGGTCAGTATGAATAAAAAAATTTCAATCGGAATCACTATAGGTCTGATGGCTATCACTGCTGCAGTTACCTTTATAATTACAAGCAATTTCTCACTGAAGATGTTCAACGAAAAGGTCAGGAACGTCAGCGAGAAACAGGAATTCTACAGCAAGCTTTCAGAGATCGACACATATGTAAGAAGCAACTGCGTTGACGAGATCGACGAGGATATGCTCATCGAAAACATGGTTTCAGGCTACATTGAGGGTCTGGGGGACAGCTTTGCAGAGTATATGACTGCCGAGGAAAGCTCCCGCCGCTCTACTGAGGACACCGGTATCTCTGTTGGTCTGGGATTCAATTTTGAGAAGGAACCCAGCGGATATATACTGATAACCGAAGTTGAAGAAGGAACCTCCGCAGAGGAAGCGGGACTTATGCCGGGAGATATCATCACTGCCGTCAACAACACCGACGTTATCGCTTACGAGGGAGGATATACCGAAGCGGTCTCCCTGTTTAAATGCGACGAGGGAACAAAGATCAAGCTCTACATCAAGCGTACTCTTGATGATAACACCACGGATTTCATAACCTATCAGGTAATTGCTCAGAAGAATGAAAAGAAAACTGTTTCATACAGAGCTATAGACAAGTGCGGTTACATCCGCATCCATTCCTTCAACGACCGTACGGAATCTCAGTTCAAGGCAGCATACGATTCCCTGTCAGCCGATGGTGCAGCCTCGCTTATCATCGACCTGAGAAACAATACGGGCGGTTCAATGTCATCTCTCCAGAACACCCTTGACCATATTCTCCCCGGCGGCGATATCGTAACTGCTGAATACAAGAACGGCAAGACAGCGGCTGTCATCACCTGCACCGATACGGAAAGCATCAGCATTCCCATCGTTGTGCTGGTAAATCAGAACACATCCGCTTCGGCTGAGCTTTTTGCATTCGCTCTGAGAGACTATGCAGGTGCTCAGTGCGTAGGAAAAACCACTGCAGGTCACGGATATCTGCAGGAGAATTACAAATGCTCGGACGGCTCCGTTGTACGGCTTTCCGTTGCAGTTCTCTCCACAAAGACCAGCGGCAATTTCAACGGCACCGGTCTGAAGCCTGATTTTGACGTGTCTATTTCTTCCGATCTTGATATTGACAGAATGTCCGAACAGGCAGCTATTCTCTCGGATTCCCAGCTTATCAAGGCTGTGGAGATCGCAGCTCAGTCTGTAACCGAATAAGGAAAGGACCTTTTTATGACCACAAATATTCTCGAATACGGTCCCCTTTACATTGCCTTTATTGTTTTGCTGGCACTGAGCGTTGTTATGGACGCTGCAAGCATTACCCGAAGTCTGAAAAAAGGCGGAAGCGAGCTGACCGATTATGCCACATATTTTATCAAGTATCTGAAAATAGCAATTCTTTTTTTTGCAGGTGCATTCTGCGTATATGCGGCTGTGATGGATTTTGCGGACAGCACTACCCGTCTAATACACGGCATCCTGGGCATACTGCTCCTCTTCGACAGCATCGCAAGCATCATCATCAAAATGAAATATAAGCGTGACAAGAAAAAGTAACGAAGGACGGCGGTAATATGGGCGTTAAGTCTCTGTTCAAGGATTTGCTGTCCTCAAAGGGGCATTATAACGGATCGGTAAAAATATTAGCCGAAGAGGGATATTCCGACAGATACATGGAGTGTCTCGAAAAGGAGCTTTCAACTGCTTCAAAGAAAAAGGATATCGCAGAGGGCAAGGCTTTTTTTGCACAGGCTCTCCTGTTCCGCGGAGAACTTAAAAAAGCCGAAAAGGCTTTTGCGGATGTGGACAGCAGCGAGCTACCCAAGCACGTTGATTCGGTATTTTTCAATAATTACATTGTCTGTCTGTTTCTTATGGGCGGAGAAGGTCACATGAAGCAGATATCTCAGATATACGATGAGCATAACCATACACTGCTGTCTGACCCCACACTTGTTATGCGTAGGACCGTGGGAATACATGAATTTATCGAAAAGCGGTACGAAAATGCTGTTACGGTGTTTATCAAGCTGCTCAGCGAACCCGATTCAAGACTGACTCTGTACGCTGATATCTGCCTGGTAAAGACGCTTCTTGCTCTTGATATGTATGAGCGTGCTAAGGAGATCGCTGATGCGGGATTCCCAAGGTACAAAAAAACGGGAGAGATCTCCGAAGAGATCAGACGGCTCAACACCAGAATAAACGCAGGTGATCTGAGATCGGGCAAAAAGGGGAAGAAAAGAAAATGAAATTCGGACGGAGCATGACTGCCGGAGGGATAATTCTGTCTGTCCTTCCCTACTGGCTGACTATTATCGGTATCTGCGTATACAACTCTGTTCAGTACAATAATCCGTTTATTGCCCTGACAGGGAGTGCAGTCTGCCTACTGATGACTGCAGCTTTTATCTTTTATAATAAGAGAACCTTTTTTGCGGTGGAGGACGGCATGCTTGCGGAATACAGCGGCGGCTTCAACAGAAGGGAATACTTCCCCCTTACGCTCATATCCGAGGCAGTCATAGTTACATGCTCCTCGGGACTTAACAAGGGTGGAAAGGATATTGCGTTCACCGACAGGATAAGCGGCAGCAAGGTAACCCTTCCCATAAAAAATGCTGAAAGCTTTCTTCATGAATACGGGTTCGGGGAGGTTGGATAATATGGCTTACGATTACGGAGACAAAAAGGGTGCACCTCTGTTCTTTTCAGATTTTTTCAAATGTGCACTGTTCATTGTTTTTGTCATGGCAGGATGCTTTATTTACGGTTTTCTTATAAAAATGTACCCGTCGGAGCTTACCGAGCTTTTCCCTGCTGCTTTTGCCTGTATTGTCACATTCCTGTTTCTCTGCTTAGCTGAGGGAGGAAAACGCTCATTCTTCGCAAAAGGCTTTTTTGTGGAAAACACTATCCCCCCTCTTGTAACGGGTTTTCTTACAGCTGTGATTCCTATTATCATGATCGTTGCACTCAGGGCAGGATTTGCTGATACCTCTGCAAATGGACTGGAGCATATTTATTTATCGGCGGCTCATTCCGCAGCCATACCCCTATTCCTGACTATATCCATCTATGGGTACATATTCCACATTATTTCTCAGGATGCGGGATATTACGGATACGCATGGGCTGTAGTGATATGCACTGTACTCTTTACGGCAGCAGCGGTATTTTTAAAGCTGTTTGTATCGGTATCTGTCAGCGAAATGGACACATTATACGCTGTATTATACATAGTAAATATTGCACTTACAGGTGCATTCATGGGAATGTGCATACTGCGGATGGGCGATATCCGCTCAGCTGCAATGCATATCACCGTACAATCAATAGTTCTGACAATGATAACTGACGCCTGCAGAAACTGTGCTTATTCTCCCCTTGTAAATATAAGATACGGACACAACATCGTCAGCGGAAACGGATTCGGACTGTACTGCAGTCCTGTTATGACAATGATCTCCGCACTTTCATTAATAATACTGCTTCGCCGGAAGTGAGGAAATACCAATGTCTCTTTCAGTTATCTGCATAAAACAGATCGCAATAATGTTCATACTTGTTGCTGTGGGATTTATCTGCGGCAAGAAAGGCTTTATCGACAAGAAAACCAATGCTGGGCTTTCCGCTATAGTGCTTACTCTCGTTAATCCTGTAAAGATATTCATGTCATATCAGCAGGAATACAGAGAGGAGCTGCTTCACGGTCTGCTCATATCCATGCTCCTGGCATTTTTAACTCATCTGATGCTTATCATCCTGGTAAGCATCCTCTACCGTGGAAAAAGCGACGCTGCATCGGTAGTTGAGAGATTCGCTGCGGTGTATTCCAACTGCGGATTCATGGGCATTCCCCTGCTCAGCGGAATCTTCGGTGACGAGGGTGTTTTTTATCTTACGGGATATATCACCATGTTCAACATTTTCGCATGGACCCATGGTGTTATTATTTTCTCCGGCAAAAAGGATATAAAATCACTGATGCATGCAGTGACCTCCCCCGCCGTTATTTCCGTTGCAGCGGGATTTCTGTGCTTTATCCTCAGGATAAGACTGCCTGAGATAGTCTCCTCTGCCGCAAGCTCTCTTGGTTCAATGAACACACCTCTTGCCATGATCGTCGCCGGTGTGACCATAAGCTCTACAGACCTGAAAAACGATCTGAAAAATCTTCGCATCTACAGGGCAGCTGCACTCAGGCTTATTATTTCTCCCCTGCTTATCTGGGCAGTATTCAGATGGTTCCCTATACCCTCTACAGTTTTTATTACCGTGCTTACCGCATCAGCCTGCCCCTCAGCCGCAACATGCACAATGTTTGCCATCAGATACGGCAAGGATCCCCAGCTATCCTCGGTAATATTTGCGTTTACCACACTTCTGTGCGGAGTCACATTGCCTCTGGTAATTATGCTCGGCTCGGTATGATCCTCCTGAAAGGAATGTAACAAATGAATAATAACAACCGCCGTGAAATTACGGTAACGGTAAATCAAGGCTACAAGGGCAGAACGGAAAAGCCTGCCGAAGCACCCGCAGAAAAGCCTGCGGAAAAGCTCGTCAATGCAGCTGAGCCTAAGGCTGCTGCCCCGGAAAAGAGATCAAAAAAAGGAATCGGTTTAAGGATAGCTGCCGTACTTGTCACAGCTGAGGCTATAGTTATCATTTGTCTTGGCTCAAAGCTTTCCGGGTACAAGGAGCTGTACAACAAGGACGAGGAATACATAAAGGCACAGGCATCAAGGGTATTTGAATACATGGGCGAAAAGGACAAGGTCAGCCTTGACGATCCCACCTACGGTGATATATGGCTCCAGGCTCTGACGGATTATCCCATGAACATCTATGACTGGAACAACATCCGCATAGAAAACGGTCTTAAGGCTTATTATACAGGGGATAAAAAGATCACTACTGCCGGAATTGACGTTTCATATTATCAGGGAAGCATCGACTGGGACGCTGTCAAGGCAAGCGGAATAGATTATGTTATGCTCCGTGTTGGTTACCGAGGCTATGAGACGGGCAAGATATCCATAGATGAAAATTTTCACAGGTATGCAGCAGACGCAGAAGCTGCGGGACTTGCTGTAGGAGTATACTTTTTCTCGCAGGCACTGACCGAAGCGGAGGCGATCGAGGAAGCGGAAGCTGTGCTGGCTGAGATCGACGGATACAACGTTACATATCCGGTAGCATTTGACTGGGAGGTCATTGGTGAATCCACTGCACGTACTGCAGAGATCTCCGCCGAAGCACTTACCGACTGTGCATATGCATTCTGCAACAGGGTTGCAGAGGACGGCTATATTCCCATGATCTACAGCACAAACAAGATGGCTCTGATGAAATATGATCTCAGCAAGCTTGCGGGATTTGATTTCTGGCTTGCACAGTACCGTGATGAGCCTACATTCCCCTATGAGATGCAGATGTGGCAGTACGCATCGGACGGCAGCATTGACGGCATCGAAGGTGAAGTTGATCTGAACATGAGCTTTATTGATTACTCTCAGGTAAGGCAGAATCATGTCAGCCGTGAAAGTGAAGAAACGGAAGAAACAGAATAATACTAATAATACTAATAACCATTTAACCTATGGATAAATGGTTATTAGTATTATTATCAGACAGATCACAGACAAAAAACTGCACCGTTCATGCAGCTGCATAAACGGTGCAGTTTATTTTGTGTATTATCACATAATAACGTATTTGCCACCAACAGACATTGTAACAACAATGTTTGCATTGTCATCCAGAACTATCTCGCCTAAATCCACAAGAGAATTCTTTTCGGGAACTATGTAGTAAAGATGAGCTTTTTTGATATCTACCTTTGCCTGGTTGAAATACTTGGGAGCAACTCTCATATTAAGTGTGCAGCCGTATGAGCCTTCCTGTGCCGTCTTGATGAAGAGAGCACCGTATTTCGTGTTCTTGGTAAGTGTCATGCCAAGGTCGATATCCTTTGCCTCTGTAACTGAGGAAGCCTTGATATCAATAGAATAACGCTTTGTAATTACGTTAAGAACTCCGCCGTATGTTCTTGCAAGCTTACCCATTATCGAGGACTTAACAACTGCCTGTTTGTAGGATGCATAGATGGGATCGCCGCTTTCGATAGCAGATTCTGCAAATCTGCCTGAGATAAGCTCTGTGGGATTTTCCATTGAACTGCCCTTGGGTCCGGAATTGCTCTCTGTTGATCCGGGGCTTGATGCGGCGTTAAAGCTGCCGGAATAAGAAGGCTTTTCAGGCTGTGAAGGTATCAAAGGGCGATCATAACCGGGATCGGTGTTATAGTCTGCAGCATATACTCCCATAGAAAGAGTCAGTGCCATGATTGCAGCGATCGCTGCGGAAAATCTCTTTTTCATATTTTTCTTCCTTTCAGAACAAAGTCGTTTTCATGGATAATCTTCCCCATGTGAACAGATAGCCGTCAGCTAATCTCCGGGAGATGCCTTGATTATCCTGCGTGAGTATCCTGCTCCCAGAAGGTATGCGGCAAGGCATATCCCCGCAAGAGCAAAGGGGAATATATTTTCACTGATGTGAATAACTTCACACAGCCATTTTACGGGAAAAAGAACTGCTATCCTGCTGACTGCGGACGCTATCATTCCTGCTGCAGTAAAGCGAAGGAAAGAGACCCTTTCTGCTGCAATAAGCAGTCCTGCGGGCAGCAGCCAGTAGAGAAGCGTATAGATTATAAAGCCTGAACGCCGTCTGCAGCCATTCAGAAAGGATGCTGACAGCAGGCATATTATCATAATAAGAGTCATTGCCGGGCAGATCCACTCCATGAACGCTGAGCTGATGTATTTATCCACGCATATCATTCCGCATGCATAGACGCAGCCTGTGGTAAGGAGAATATCCTCGGAAAGGCGGCTGTCATATATCAGACCGGGTTGGGGGGACAGCTTTTTTTCAGACATATCATCACTCTCCCCACAGCTCAAAAATGGTCTCATAGGGAACGACACCATTGTAATTTATGAAAAGAAGCATGCCGTATGAAGCTGCTCCTGCCAGGAAGAAGATCAGCAATGATATCATCTCTCCCGAACGGACGCTTCCCGTTTTAGCGATAAGTACCCTGCAGAGTGCGGAGTACATTCTTGGGATAAGCATTACCGAAACGGGAACTATAAAATACAATCCCAGTCTGGAAATAAGAGCTGAGCGTAATCCCAGAAGCTCAAAAAAAAGCATGAAAAACGCTGAGCCTGTGAGCATGTTTATCTCAGCCTCATGACCGTCCATATTCTTCCGAAGAAGCATGGCGGATATGAAGATGACCGCAAATATCACTGCTGCTGCAGGCGTAACTCCTCCGATAATATCGGGAGAATCCACAGAATATCCCTTATAGACAAATCCCACGGCGAACTGCATTATCGTTCTGATCGTAAACATCAGGGTAATTGTCACAGCTGCTGCGGCTGATATTACAGGGACGTTCCATTTCAGTCTCAGGATATAATAGAATGGGAGCATGATAAGTGCGGAACGGTGAAACACCGCTGCGATCAGTATCAGCACCGCATATCGGATGAATCTGCGTCTGACACAGTAAATAAGTGCATAGGCACATATGACAGCGGCAATGAACTGCCGCATAAAATTGAGAGAATTGAAAAATGCTCCCGTTACCAGAAACCCGAAAACACCCATCCAGGGGCATTCCGAGTATTTTGCTGTGAAAATCATCAGCATAGGGTAGATCACCATGGATATGAAAACGATCCCCGGGATATAATGCTCGGTGGCGATGCCTATGACCTTAAGCGGATAGACAATTCCCTTTTCCCAGCGAAGCTCCGCAACGCTGTCGAAATCCAGGAAATTCATTTCATATATTTTTGTTGCATAAAGGTTGTAATCATGACCCACGCCGAGACGGAGGGAAGCAATTACCGTAAACACCGTACCCATCAGGATACAGAAAGTAATCCCACTCCAATGGGACATACAAGCTGTTCTGAGCCGAGGGGAGGTATTATCCGAAAGGGTTATCCCGAAATTCTTACCCTCACCTGCACGGGCATATTTTTTCCCGACAAAGCACATAGCTATTCCTACTGCAGCACATGCGGCAAGCAGCAGCCAATAAATTGCCATAACAGTCAGCCCATTCTACTTGTATTTAGACTATTATACTATTTTTCCGAAGCTTTGTCAAGCATTAAGACAGGACATTTACATTTTTTTGTTCATTTCCGCTGCTGCCGGTGATGCCCCCCAGGAATGCATATGCCGTTACAGATGCAAGTGTGAATATAACAAGATAAACCACATTACCAAGCTCTTCCGCATGGCATAGCAGGGCAGCGGTCCTTCCGATAAGACAGCAGACTGCTCCTCGGACACATGGCAGGATAATATACCCTACTACCGAAAATCCCGCTCCCGATTCCTTTACAACCACATATATACGTGCAATGTTGCTTATTACGTTGCTTGCATAATAGGATATGAGCACACCGTAAAAACCGAAGAGACGGACAAATAATATAACACAGGCAATACGGACAGCATATTCCACAAGGGAATTGACGGTAGAGAAATTCTGCCGTCCCATTCCTTTGAGCATACCTTCAAGGATTATCTCCAGATAGATGAAGGGAATGACAGGTGCAAGAATGACAATTGATCTGCCTACAAGCTCATCCTGAGGACAGATAACATTACCCAGCAGCCGTCCTCCGAAAAGGAACAGGACTGCCGTAAAAAATGCATATGAAAAGGCTTTCCTGAGAGTGCCTTCAACAAGCTCCGTCAGACGTCTGCGGCGTTCTTCGGGATCGCCTATGCGGTTTGCCTTGGCTGATTCGGGCACGATTATGTTTGACATGCTTGTCAGCACGGCGGAGGGATAGAAAATTGCCGGGATAATCATTGCCTCAAACATTCCGTACTGGCTGAGTGCAGTTTCTGCCGACATGCTGAATTTCAGCAGAGCGGTGGGAACGAGAGCTTCATTTGCTGCCGACAAAAGCATCTGAACATATCCGCTGAGCAGTATAGGAAATGTATTTTTCAGATATGAACGGGGGGTATCTGTAAGGAGGGGAGCGGTGCAGAACGGCAGAGAACGGAATTCACGGTACTCACGTATGTACACTGCAAGATAATAACCGAAGCTCACAGCCTCCCCAATAAGGATACTGATGGCTGTCATCACATAGAAAAATCCAGTTCCGCCGAAAAGGAAAAGTCCTGTAAAAAGAGCTGCCCATTTCACCGCAAATTCGGTAAGGTCTCCCCTCATAGGAACGCTAACCTGACGGATACCATGAAAATATCCCTTTATGCATGACCCCGCAGAGGCAAAGGGCAGGCTTACTGCGATAAGCCGCACAGCGGGAGCGATCTGCTCACTTCCGATCGCCCTGCCTATAGGATCTGCCAGCAGAAATGACAGGATCGCAAAGCTGCAGGACAGGACAAGGGAAAAAGTGAGGGAATACCGCATTATCTTGGAATAATTTCGGCACCCCGCTCCCCTTGCTTCGGATATGAAGCGTCCTGTGGAAATAAAGATATTTCCGTTTGCAAGAACCATAATAAAGCTGAACAGGGAGAAGATCAGGGACATAAGCCCCACTGCCGCCGTTCCCGCTTTATCCGAGAGTATAACATTGAACGCCATGCCGAAGGTCTGCATCACAAATGACAGCACCGTTAGTCTGGCAGTATCTTTCAGTATCTTATCCTTGAATAATTGCATTATTTTTGTTTCCTTTCTGAAAAGGCACGCTGTCAGTGGGCATAATACTAATAACCATTTGTTCTATGGATAAAGACGGTGGATAGAATACGACG
>JBJERX010000072.1:0-46103 GCA_051882495.1 Huintestinicola sp.
TATTATAGCACATCTTTTTGATTTATACAAGATTTAGTTTTAACAAAGTATTAGTATAATATTTGTGTCAGGTATCTTTTGGCACAAACAAAAGTGACCCGGTAACAGCATTGTGCCGTTACCGAGTCACTATGTATAGCATCAATCAAAAGCATGAAATTATGGGTGCAGGCTCAGCCTGCCTGTGCTGTAGAAGTAACCATGGATATTGCCATTATGAGATAGATAACTGCAAATATCCAGAAAGTGGGGGAGGTGAGGAGAAGCTTCCAAGTGAGCTTGCTTTCATTCTCCTTAGTAACGATAACGTCATCCTGTATTCCGTAGCCGTCTGTGGAAACCACCCATCCCTGCTTTTTAATAAGTACAACAGCTGAGATAATGCCCAGTACCAGCAGCAAGCATATCCAGATCATCTCTGCTGCAGGAAGTGAAACGCTTTCGGAACTGAGTGAAATCCTGTACTCGTAATATGAAATAGCCATAGCATTTGCGTTGCATACCATGTGACATATAATAGAAGGTATGATAGAACCGCTTTTAAGTGCAATGTAGCCCAGCACCAGACCAATGATGAAGCCGTTGAACATCTGATTGAAATTTCCGTGTATGATGCCGAAGAGAAGCGAGCTTGCGATAAGGGCAAAGGTTTTGCTGACAGGGGAGAGAAGCTTGAGCACAACTCCTCTGAGAAGAAGCTCTTCGGTAACAGCAGCTATTACAACAAAGTAGAATACCATTATGAAATTAGCGACAGTATCATCGCCGAAGGACATTGATGTCTGTATATCTTCGCTTACGCCTGTAAAGCCTGTAAGTTTTACCACGATTAGTTGAACAATAATAGATATTGCCTGCATTCCGAGAGATGCAAGAACACCGAGGAGAACATATCCTGCCGGGAGTTTGCTCTTGTTCAGAATGGAGCTTGTGAAACGCTTTTTTGTAGCGAACCATCCGATAAGGAATGCAGAAATATTTGCAATGAGATAGGAGACTGCATTAGTTGTTATGATCATGCGGGGATTTGAAGAGGATTCCATTATCGCTTCCATCAGTTCCTGCTGAGTGATGTTGGGATTCTCCTGCATTATCCTTACTGTGTTTACTGTAGAGAATACAATTGAGATCATTATTGATACAGCAAGAACGATGGCAAGCTGTATGAGCAATGTTCCGCATGTCCAGTTGCAGCCGTTTTTCAGCTTCTTTTTCAGCAGTATAGCCTGACCGGCAGAGTCGGTATTTGCCGGCTCAAAGGGCTGTTCGGGGTTTTGATTTTCATAGGTCATGTTTTCCTGTACTTCCTGACCGTTAAATTCATTTTCTGTCATAGTAATGTTTCCTTTCTGAATTAATCGCTGTTCAGCTTACGCATTCTGAGATAATATCCGATAGTCTTGAATGCAAAAAATCCGTATTCAACGACTATTACCGCATAAAACGCTGCAGCAAAAGCTGCGAATGTTGCATTCTCTTCTGTAACTGCCATAAAAGCCATTAATATGAAAACTACTGCAATTAAAAGGAAGGGAATCGTGATAGTAAGCATCATTGACCTTGCACGCTTAAGGTTTGATTCATGGTCGGAGTAGAAAACGGGACATTCCTCGTTTTCGTCGTATTCACGTGACCATACACAGTAGCTTGTCACACGGGTGACCGATGTGAATTCAAGCTTCCATCCGTCCTCCCTGTTAATGACAAAATACTGATCGTCGGCATGATTCTGATAATCTACAACAAATTTCAGTCTGCACGGCTCCGATCTCACGAAGAAAAACTGCGTTCCAAGCTCATTGAAGCGGTAGAATTTCCAGCCCTCGGCTGCAAGCCTTTCCACCATTTCCTCAGCTTTATCCGGAGCGTAGAACCAGCCTAGAGGAGATTTTTTCATCATCTCGCCGCTTTTCAGCATCTGCTTTTCCTGCTCCTTAGTGTATATGTAGTTTTCCTTGGGTATAGTCAGCTTGAGATTAAGATCAACTCCCCCTGCTTTTGTCATTTTCCTGTTTGATAAATGTATCTTTATCCACAAAAGGATGACAGCAATTATGCAGATAGCAGGGAGGGTGAAGTGGTGCATGATCTTTATTGCATCTAACTCTAAAACACCGTCTGAGGTATCGAATAATGCACCTGCTGAACCCAGTATCAATCCTGTAAGATAGCAGAGGATAAGGAACAGTATCATCTGTACTATCCTGAAAAGTCCTGTCCAGGAGCTGTATGAGGGCATTTTTTCCGCTGCGGAGTCATCTCCTCTTACAACATAGCTGTTTTTAGTTCCGCAGACCTGTTCCCAGCCCTTTGATGCAAGGCTCTGAGGCATCTGGCCGCCGCATCGGGGAGCTCGGCATATACGGTAATGCCTGTGAGCAGGTTCGGCGTCCTCAAAAACAAATTTGCCGCCTATGGGACGGAAATCCTTAAGGGCAAGACCCTTTTCGTGATACTCGGTGAGACGTTTCTCTGTTTTTATGATGTCCAGAAACCATACTGGGTAATTCTTGATCGTCATATCAACTTTTCCTCCTGTGCAACAGCGTCGGCATAGAGCAGTTTTATACGGGATATCTCCTGTTTAAGAAGCTCCCTTCCGTTGTCGGTTATGAAATAAACTGTTTTTTTGTCGGTATCATCGTAAACGGATATGATTCCGTCACGCTGCATTTTCGTCAGGGTACCGTAAATTGTTCCCGAGCCGAGTTTTATTCGGTTGCCTGTAAGCTCACCTACGAATTTGGATATCCCGTAGCCGTGGCGTGGGTCGGTAAGTGCAAGAAGGATATAGAATGCAGTTTCCGTCATGGGAAGATAGTTCTTTTTGAGCTTTTCGATATCCGTAACTATTACCTCCATTAACCGGCTGAGCCGGACTTTTTCTTTGCTTTTTCGGGATATTCCTTGATGCGTGTGATGTATTCGGAGTTGAATATCTGATCTGTGCCGCTGCAGTTAAGAACTACCCAGTTATCCTTTATCTCTGTAATAACACCCACTTCACCGTTTTCATTGCTGATAGTATATATTATTACTCTCTTATTGAGATATCTGCTGATAATATCTGACATATTATTTTTTCCTCCTTTTTTGGATAAATGCTTTTTTACTGCTGCTGCAATGGTAATTCTTCGTTTACGCTGCATGAAAATAATGACTATAACGATAAAAAGAAAGAACCATGACGAATATGCGGGCATTTCAGCTTCCTCCGTTCCGCATCATGTTACTGAATATTCATATTTCCCAGAAGAGCAGCCATCATCATAGCACCAACTACCCAGCTTGCCAGGCTTAATACAGCACCGATTATGCTTACGATAAGACCGGTCTTAACATTGTGGCTCTCCTTCTTGACAGCACTTACGATTATTCCCGCAACGGAGCAGCCAAGACCGATGATGGGAATGAAAAGACCGATAATGATGCCTATGATACCAAGGACTGTTCCTGCCTTGCAGACAGGCTTTTTACCTGCGGGAGCGGTGCTGCCCTGTTCGTATTCGTTTGCATTGAATTCATTGTTTTCCATAATAATTTCCTCCTTGATCCATTTGTTATAGCCATATCTTATTGTGACATATCGTGATGCGATATGTCACGGTGCGATATATCGTGATTAGAGTATATCACAGCGTGACATATATGTCAATAGGATAAAATATGATTTGTAGTTCTGCACAATATAGCTTAGAAAACGCATCATTAACTTATACAATAATAACTATTGGCAAACAAAAAAGGAGCTGTTCACCCGAACAACTCCACATATCAATGGTGGTTATGTTGAATAATTATAATCATGCCTGAGGCACAGGATTCATCATATCAGCGTGAGATTCTGAATTATGCAGATGAAGCACCTTTTCATAAAGTATCTCGTTGTCATATATATTTCCTGCAACATTTGCTACAACATCCTCGGCGGGATGACCGTCAGGAGCAAAAAACATACCCATAGGCAGGCAGGTCAGAAATCCCAGTTCCTCGCTGTAATACTGAACGAAGAATACACCGCCCTGTAAAAATGCAACGCCCTCAATTGATGCAAGAATGGGGCATCCTTCGGGGACTTCGTCATAAATGGCACGCTCATCGTCCTCCGTCACAACATCGGCGTCGGGACGAACAAACCTTTTGAATCTGACAATATCTCCCTCAAATATTTCTTTTTCATTGCAGTCGCAGAATCCCGAACCCATGCCAAGGGTCTCGGTGAGTATGGGATCCTGAGTATATGTGCCGTTTCCGGCCTTGTTATTGAAAATAAAAATATGACCCAGGTCATCACGGAACAAGGGGCCTTCTGCCCATTTGTCCGCCTTCAGAGCAACATTTTTAAAGTCGATCGCTGCACGGAATATGAATCCCGGGTATAACGGGTGCAGTCTGATATTCATAAATGTTCCTCCTTTGCACAGAATGTTCCGAATAATACGGTGCTTTGTAAACCAAAGCACCGTATATATTGTATATTATATCATATATAGAGACGGAATTCAAGAGTATTTTGAAAAATTAGTATTTTTTCAGTATCTCCATAGTTCTTGTGATGATCTCGGAAGCACGTGTAAGAGCAGCTACAACACGCTTGTTGTCAATGCTCTTAGCCATTTCAACAGCCTGTGAAACAGTTTCTCTTCCCAGCTCTACCTGTGAGGTGTATATCTCCTCCAGCTGAGTTTCGGCAAATTCCTCGAAATTCCTGTAGCAGTCCTTAAGGTCCTTGATAGCACTGTTTCTTATATCATCGTAGTTTTCCAGAGCGGAGTCGATTATCTCGGACTGACGCTTCTTCTTAAGGATATTGCTGAAGAACGGGATAGCTGTTGATGGGAAGTCTATTCCCTGATCGGCACCCTGTGAAGCAGCCTTCTTGACCTTGTCCGCTACATAGGTGTTGACATTTACTCTCTCGCTGCAAGAGATACGTGCATTAGCAAGATTGGATATGCCAAGCTTGCGGGAAAGCTCGCTGCCGATATTGTCGATAGCTTCATTGAGACGCTCCTGGTGGGTCTCGATACACTTTCTGTATGCTTCACCCACCTTATCCATGAGGTAGGAGTAGAAATGACGTTCAACGTCCTCATCCTTCGCTGTTGTACGGCATGCAAGGATATCCTCACGAAGCTTTGTGAAGAATTCGTACATCCAATGCTCCGCTTCCTGCTGCATCTCTGTGATGGAAAGGAGAACCTTAGGCTTCTGACTTTCAAGAGCAGCGGAGAGTGCTGAGCATTCCTGCTCGAAATCGGAGGATATCTGCTCCAGCTTGCGGCTGTCCATTTTTATCATTTCAGCAGTGAGATTGATCCTGTCGAGAGTTTCGTTGAGCATCTGACGGAGCATGGAGAATACACGCTGTCTGCGGATAGTATCCTTCTGAACAAAGATCTCTCTCTGGAGAGCAAGCTCAAATTTCAAGAACTCATTTTCATAGTAATCCTGATAACCCTTGATATCAGGACGGTTGAGACCGATCTTACGTCTGTATTCATCAATTCCGCTGATGCCGTAAACCTCGCACTTAGGCAGGATGGAGGTACATTTCTCTGTGATTCTTCCAACGATCTTTTCAATATCCTCCATGGTATTCATAGCATCGATCATATTTACGAGGACGAATACCTGAGCAAAATTCTGAGGAAGGATGTGACTTGCAAGAAATTCCTGCTCAGACTCTGCAAGAGGAGAGAGGGCGGATGCAACATAAACCACTGCATCTGCCTTAACAAGGAATTCCTTTACCTGATTATCAAGGTCGTCCAGGTCGCTGAGACCCGGAGTATCCACGATCTGTATCTCCTTAAGGATAGGAGCGTCGCTTCGGATGTCAATATAATCCAGCTCACCGGGGAAGAAATCAAGCAGGTCAAGGAGACGCTGTCTTGCAAGATCGTCCTTTGTGATGGTGATACGTTTTCCGTTTCTTAGAACGGCTTCTGTAGACGGAACATCTCCATAGGAAATGCAGTTGATCGTAAATGTTTCGGGTGCAACGTTGACAGGGGCGATGGAACGTCCCAGAATAGCGTTGATTATTGTGCTTTTGCCTCGCTTGAAGTCACCGATGACCATAAGTGAAAATGGTTCGTTGACTTTGTTTGCGATTATCCCGTCCCACTTGGACATTCTTCTGATGCATTCATCTCCGAGAATGTCAGCAATATCGGGATCGCTTATCAGCCCGGAAAGCTCTTGGCGGATAAGCTCGATATCTTTTCCCGCATTTTCGGCGGCTCTGATTGCAGTATCCATCGGTACGCCTCCCAACTTAGTGTATGGAACGGGTGCCGTCGGCTCCCGCTATGATGTCGCATCTGATCTCAAGGGACTGCTTGTTGCCCGAATGGCTTCCCTTGACAACATCAGGCCTCCAGATGAACAGTATCTCGCAGTCCGTGAATTCCAGTCCCGCAAATATCCTTCGGTCATCGTTGGGACAGTCATCCGGGATGACAAGGTCTCTGAGAGCTGTAAGATGAATTGCTTCAAAACGTTTTTTGATCTCAGCAATGTCAATGTTCCTGTTTACATCCCCGTAGGAATCGGGGAAGCCCTTGCTTCTTACAGATGCATACACCTGTGGGAAGGAGTAGGGATCATCAAGGCAGATTATTCCTGCTCTGTCTGCAGTGATATCACCGAGAATGAGCCATTTGTTCAGAGCGTAATTAAGGTCCTTCACATTGCTCTTGACGCCTGCATCCTCGGTTGATTCGGAGTTAGCGTCACCTCTGGTTATTCCGGGATATGTAAATGCATAGTTGAATGCGGTGTGCCTGTTCTGGAGTCTGCCGCACTCGCAGCCTATGAGATAGCAAAGCTCGTCATGGGTGTAATTTTCTGCTATATCCGAGGTTAGTACGATGCAAGGCTCGATCCCGTTTGCTGCAAGAGTAACGATCTCAGGTGTGCCGCCTGCCTTGCGGATAAGGATAACGGGAAGACCGATCTGGAGCCTTTCGCTGCACTTCTTTGCAGCTTCGTATACATTAGCGTACTGCATAGAGCCTGCACTGTCGCTGCTCTGGAAAAATCTTTTAAATTTATTTGGTATATCGTTTGTCACCATTGCCTTGTAGAGCCTTGACCAGCCTGAATATCCGCTTATCTTCTGTCTCATGGCAAAATCAGCGTCAAATGCATAGTCAAGGGTACCGCCTACGACATGATCCTGGAATGAACGTGTTCTCTCAACAAGATAGTCGCAGAATGAGGTGTTTATTTCGAGGAGCGGATTGTGACCCGCAAACATTTCATTCATTTGAATCCTCCGTTATCTTATTCGTCATCCATCATGTTTTCGGTAAGTGCCTTGTGCAGATTGTATGTTTCGGCAAGGAGTCCGCCCACGTATTCAGCGATGTTCTGGAGACGGATCTTCTCGTTGTCCGACATATTCTTCTTTTCCTGCTTCATTTCATTCAGATTGTCCAGGGTATTCTGTGTATCCTTGAGGATCACTTCGGTCTCAGCTTCGATCTGTGCCTTAAGTCCTGAGAAAGCGGTGTAAACCTGCTGACGGACGGATTCGGTGAAGTCGGAATTGATCTTCATCTCGTGGAACTGCTTCTTGACGGAAGCCTTAAAGCCGGTCTTGAACTTGTCGATACGTTCCTGAACGAGGAACTTATCAACAGCGAATTTTCCTGTGAATGTTCCTGCAAAGCCTGCAAGAGCCATGATGCAGAGACCGGCAGGTGAAAGGAACACGCCTCCGGCAACTGCCGTTACAAGCAGGAAGGAGGTGGTGAGCCATGTAGTAAGTCCGGAGAGACCGCCCAGAAGAGCACCCTTGATTCCCGCCTCACGGAAGCCGATAAACAGACCGCCGATACCTGCAGAGCCGATAACGGAGCCGATAATGGTATCTGCTGTACCGCCGTTGCGGTTAGCCTTTTCGGATACGGAGAACATTTCACGTATCTTGTAAATAGAATCGAAGAACTCATCCTCGAAGGACTGGAGACGGACAGCTTCCTGAGAGAGACCCACGTTGATATCGTTCTGGATCTGCTCACAGATGAGCTGAGCTCTGTTTTCGATGTTTTCCTTGATCTTCTGAGTAAGCTTTTCGTGAACCAGCTTGAGCTTTTCACGCTTAAGGTCATCGGCACTCATCTGATATTCGTCAATAACCTGCATAGCTGTTTCCTCGATCTGCACCCAGTAATCGTCAAGGATAGGCTGGAGCTTTTCAAAAACGTTATTAGCGGCGTTATTGATTCGGACGAACTCTTCACGCTTCTTTGTACGTATCTCGTCGATCTCCTCGATAGCGAGCTGGTACTTTTCCATGAATTCGTCGGTTTCCATTACCAGAGCGTTCTCATGGATAACGATGGAGTTGATGATCTCAGAACCGGAGCTGATGATCTTGTTAGCCAGTATCTGAAGTGTGATGGAACCTCTTTCGTTGGTGAGCATGGATTCCAGCACGCTCTCAAATTTGGGGAAGTTGCTCTCGGCGAGCATCTCGGCGTCGCCTGCTTCCTTAGCCATGAGAGCCTTTTTAGCGTATACGCCGATAACCTTGGGTGTACCGATCTTACGCTTGTATACAGCGAATTCCTTGGAGTTCTCGCCCATGACCTTCTTGGCTTTGTCCATAACGTAGCTTCCGATACGCTTTTCGACAGTTTCAACGATCCTGTCCTCATCCTCCTTTGAGAATGTACCGAAGCAGTTTACGGCGAAGATTATCCTTCCGAGATCGCTTGTGAGCATCTTGTTTTCAAGGAACTCCTTTTCGAACTGTGAAAAGGGTGAATTCGCACTGATCACAAAAACAGCAGCATCTATTTCCGGGAGAATGGACATAGTTACGTTGGTCATCTGTTCGTCATCGTTCAGACCCGGAGTGTCGATGATATCGACATGGTTCTTACAGAAATCGGTGTCATAATAAACTGTAGCTTCCTTGACTGTCTCCGCAGTTTTTTCGGATTCGTAGGAAAGCTTTGTAACATAGTCCGAGAGTCTGTTGATGTCTACCTTTTCGTTTCTTCCGTCTTTGTATTCTACCATTACGTAGGGATCCTTGCTGTATGTAACTCTGTTAAGAGTTGCAGTAGCGGGAAGAACGTCGGCAGGAAGCACCTCCTGACCCAGCAGGGCGTTGATAAGTGTACTCTTTCCTCGCTTGAATTCGCCTACGATAGCGACTTCAAAATGCTCATTAGCATTTTTTGTGATGACATCGTCGATAGACTTTGCTGTGTTGTCAAGACCCAGTGACTGGCTGTATTCCTTTAGCTGGGTAAGAGCTTCGATAAGCTCGCTGACAGTCTCACGGAAAGAGGCATAGCTTCCGAATTCAAAAGTCTGTGTCTGTTCCATTTCAAACCTCCTGTGATCAGTTGATATATTTAACCGTTTTACCGTAATTTCAAAAATATCAAAAGGAACTCTCCAAAAAAATAGGAGCTAAGAGCGTACATGACAGCACACCCAATATAACAATATTATACACCATTTTTATTCATAAAGTCAATCTTTGCCGGAGTTTAAATTCTACAAAACATTTAACGATTTTTTGACAATACGAATAAAATTAGACAAATTTTCATATTTGAGATCTTAAATAAGGTTACAAAACAATTACACTGTTTCCGGCTTTTTACTTTTTCGGATAAATATGCTTTGTAAATGTAAAAACTTTTGTTTAAAAAATGTGCATAATTTTCTTGACTTTTCTTAATGGATAATGTATAATTTATAATATATATCTGATTGCAGAAGTGTAGGTCATGCTGCACCCTTTGCAGCGGCATCTTCACTTTTATTGTATATTTGTAATAGTTAAGGAGTGTGAAAACATGGAGTCAGCCAAGAGATCGCCTGTATCGGCAGTATTATCCATGTGTATCAGAGATAAAAGCTTTATTATAGCCGTCCTCGCTCTGGTGATGGGCATCTCAGCATGTATTCTTTCCGATCTGCTGGGCAGCAAGCTTATGGTGGAATGTGCGGCAGCCTTTCTGTTTACAGCTGCGGATATAATTATTGTATACTCATATCTTGCCAAAAAGGGTATAGATGAAAAAAGCTTCCGCAGCGTTATCAAATCCTTCGATCCGAGAATATGCGGTCTTATGGAGGATGTGGGAGGTATCGGAGCATTTTTCAGTGCCGTAGCCTCTGTTGCCCTGCTGTTTTCCCAGCTGTATATTGCAGTAGACGGGATCTTTTCGGGAGGATACTTTTCCGATCATGAGCTTAAATATATTCCTCCCATTCTGTACAGCCTGAGCTTTTCCTTACTTGTTTTTGCGGCGATCTATAAGCTTACGGCTGCCGGACGTCTGCACCTCATGATTCTTTCAGCCTGTGCAGGCAGGATGGATAAGAATGAGGATGGCAGAGAACTGAGCCGCATTGCCAACGGCTTCACATCCGATCCCGAGCTTATGGCAAAGCTTCAGAACGGTACCGTTACACGCTTTACAGTAATGATCGCAGGAGCTTCAATGATCGTGATCGGTGCACTTTCGGGAATGAATGCATCACTTACTCTTGTGGGATTATCTGCAGTGTCCTGCATAGCTGATATTGCAGCATCCCTGTTTATGGGCGGAAAGGCGGACATGCCTGCCGAGGGAAAGGTACCTCTTCTTACAAAGAACGCAAGAGCATGTATAGCAGTGAACGTTATAGCATTTCTTGTGATAAGCATATTTTTCCTTTACAGCTTCCCCTCAAGAAGCGTGTTTACCGAAGAGATTTCCAATGTTTCCCACACATATGATTATACAGAGGAATATGATGCGGAGATACATATTATGTCTGTCCCGGGAAATTCAGATGTCTTTGACGGACTGTATCTGTCCTATTATCTGTTCGCTTCGGTCTTTGCTGTAATTGCCGCAGCAGGAGCAAACAGCAGGGGAGGAGACATATCCACAGCATATTCCGGCAACCGCGGACTTGCGGTGATGAGTCTGGTATGGATCGTTTTCATTTCGGCAGCCGGAGCAGTACTGGGATATTTCATAGCATCATACCGGTTGGGTGCGGTGCAGGTAGTTGTAATAGCGGCATACTGCTCCACAATAGTCATGGCAAATATTATCCGTGGACTGGTATCCTCACGCAGGAAAAAAGCATAGGAAAATCTGCCTTAAACTTTCTTTTTGTCATAAACTCTCCTGTTCATGCCGGCAAGAGAGTTTTTTTGTCTTTTCACCTATTGACATTATCCGACAAATCAGGTAATATATATATTGTTATGCTTATACTAATAACCATTTAATAGGTATCGGAGAGGAATTTACGGATGTATAAAATAATGACAGCAGATGAAGCCATAAACCTGATAAAGGATGGAGACGTTCTGTGTCTCAATTCCTTTGTAGGCATAGAAAACCCCGTTGAGCTTCATGAGGCTATTTACAGAAGATATAAGGAAACAGGTTCTCCCAGACACCTGACAATAGTTTCAAGTGCGGGATTCGGTGTGTGGGATGAAAACAGAAATGCAGAAGGATATATCAGAGAAGGTGTTGTTGACAAGCTTATCTGCGGTCACTTCGGAGCTATGCTCAGCACAAAGAAGCTTGTCCTTGAGGACAGATTCGAGGCATATAATCTTCCCTTGGGATGCATTTCTCACGCTATCAGAGCACAGGCTGGCGGACTCCCCGGAGCACTTTCCAAGGTAGGGCTGGATATTTTCGTGGACCCCCGTCACAACGGTCCCGCTATCAATAATATCTCACATGATGATTCTCTCGTAAAGCTTGTTGAAGTGGATAATGAGGAGTTCCTTTATTACAAGCTGCCAAAGCTGAATGTTGCACTTATCAAGGGAACGGCGGCAGACAGAAAGGGCAATATCTCCTTCGATGATATGTATATGTCAGGGGACGCACTTTCCATATGTCAGGCAGTAAAGGCAAACCACGGCAAGGTCATTGTTCAGGTGGACCGTATCGTCAGCACTCCCTCACGTCCCAGAAATACCATCATCCCCGGATGTCTTGTTGATGCTATCGTAATGGCAGAGCCTCAGCCCAGGCATGCGGCATATGAATCCCTTACAGGAAGCTTTGAAATACCATATGCACAGTGGCAGGACTGGAACGAAATGCTTGCGGAGCGTACAGCAACAAAGTCTGTATACAATCCTGCAGGAAACATCATCGGCAGACGTGCGTCAAAGGAGCTTAAGCCCGATGATATAGTAAATATCGGCATAGGTCTCCCCGAAAATGTTTCCCGATACGCAAGAGAAAGCGGGATGCTGGATAAGATCACCCTTACTGTTGAATCGGGTGGTGTGGGAGGCTTCCCCGCGTCGGGAACGGTTTTCGGTGCGATGATCGGTGCGGCATCCATGAACGATATGGCAAACCAGTTCGACCTTTACGATAACGGCGGACTTGATATATGCTTTATGGGCGGACTTGAGGTTGACCGTCACGGAAATGTGAATTCACACAGAGGTCCGGGAGCATTTTCGGGTATCGGCGGATTTGCAAACATTACTGCAAAGACACATACGGTAGTGTTCTGCCTTACATTCAACACCAAGGGACTGGAGGTTGAGGAGGAAGGCGAGGGAGTAAGGATAATTCAAAACGGAAGTATCCCGAAGTTCGTCAATGATATCCACAGCATAAGCTTCTCTGCCAAGCGTGCGTTGGAGAATAAGCAGCGTGTCCTTTATGTGACGGAACGATGTGTATTTGAGCTTTGTACCACAGGACTCAGGCTTGCGGAGCTGTATCCGGGAGTTGATCTCCATAAGGATGTGCTTGATCTGCTGCCATTTGAGATCGATGCAGGGATATTTGCGTAATAACAATGAAATACAAGGGCTGTGCAGCTTTAAGCAGCACAGCCCTTGCAGTTTGTCGAAAAAAATTTGAAATTGGTAATTATACATGAATCCCGAGCAAAGTTTGCTGGGTTCAAAATGTTCTCCCGGAACGTTTTGAAGGTAAATATTGTGGGGAAGGAAAGAAGGGGAGGCGGTCTTAGGGTACTACCGATAAAGAACTAATTATCGGTACCGAGCCACAAACTTACAGTTCGCTCCAAATTATATACGAAATGGCAGCGGGGCTTCCCGACTTTGGAAACCCGCAAGCTTTTGTGAAGATTTTTCACTATGTGAGCTTTTCGACAGCCCTTGTTTTTACTGATTAAGTCTGAAATGAACAGGGATTCCGTTTCTGTATTCTATCTCAGGTTCACCCTGGATAAGAGGGAGAAAGTAATTAAGTGCGTCTGTTGTAACATTGCTCTTATCTGCGGATATCCAGTTCTTAGGGAAGAATTTTTCATGATTAGCTGCTTCCGACACATCGGCGGAAACAATTTCAATGCGGTAAGGCTCGCTGCTGATGCGGTGGTAGCACATCATCCGTCCGCTGTTGCCGTTCAGTGCACAGTCAACAGCCGCAGCTCCTATCTGTTCTGCTTCGTCAAGATCGGTAAGGGAGGCAATGTGAGCACTGCATCGCTGCATAACATTAAGCTCAATGGAACGCACCTTGCAGCCGAATCTCTCCGAGCAGGCATGCTCCAGGTATTTGCCTACGCCGGAGTTGTCGGTGTGTCCGAATGCGTCCGCACCTGTCTTAACATAGCTTCTGTCAGTGGGGACGATGCCCTCGGAGACAGCTATGATAACTGCACGGTAACGCTTCATCATCCTGCCTACATCATCAAGGAAGCTTTCCATGTCAAATCCGTCTTCAAATGCTTCGGGAACATAGATAAGATGGGGAGCAGGTTCTCCGTTTGCACGGAGCACGCAGGATGAAGCTGTGAGCCAGCCTGCATTTCTGCCCATTATCTCAACTATGGTTATTGACTGTATACTGTACACTCGGCTGTCACGGATGATCTCCTGCATAGTTGTGGCAACATACTTAGCGGCGGAGCCGAAGCCCGGTGTGTGGTCTGTGCAGGGGAGATCGTTGTCGATGGTTTTGGGAACGCCGATGATACGGATGTCCTTGCCCACATCACGGCAGTATTTATCAAGCTTCATAACAGTGTCCATGGAGTCGTTTCCTCCGATGTAGAAAAACGCCTTTATGTCATGCTCTTCAAGAGTGTTGATGATATGCATATACTCATTTTCGCTCTCGGCATATTCTTTAAGCTTGTATCTGCATGAACCCAGGACGGTGGAGGGAGTCTTTTTCAGCAGCTCAACATCATGATCGGAGGTCAGTATCTTGTCCAGGGGAGTAAGATCATCATTTATCATACCCTCAATACCGTTGATGGAGCCGTATATCCTGTCGATCTGAGGACAAGCCTGTGCTTTTCTGAAAATACCTGCCAGAGATGCATTGATGGCAGCGGTAGGTCCGCCTGACTGTGCTATCGCAATATTGATCTTTCCGTTCTCAGCCATATTTTTAAGTCCTTTCGGTAAAAATGTGTTGCGTTTGGGAGCTTTTTGAGTCTCGGTAAGCGGGATCCTGCAATAGTATTCGCTTACTGAAACCAATATTATTGTAACATAAAAGGCAGAAATAATGCTATATGCAGGATAAACGATATTATTGTGTTATTTGTGCAATTTGTAGTGTTATTACACAGAATTTTTAGTGAAAACCTTTACATTTATTATGGATCTGTCAGTTCATTCCGTCTGCTCCGTTATGAGAAAGCAATGCCTCAGCACGTTCTTTCAGCATGGGGAACATAGAAAGATCGGGGCTTTTGCTTATAAGCTCCTTGGCGGCATGCTGAGTGTCTGCAAGAAGTTCACGGTCATTGTAAAGGTCTGCGATCTTCAAGGGAGGCAGACCGCTCTGACGATCTCCGAAAAAGTCGCCTGCACCTCTTATCTTAAGATCCTCCTCTGCAATGACAAAGCCATCTGTAGTGGAGGACATTATCTTAAGCCTTGCACGTGTGTCCTCGGTGGCGTTGTCCGTCAGAAGGATGCAGGTGGATCTGTACTGTCCCCGTCCAACACGTCCTCTCAGCTGGTGAAGCTGTGAAAGACCGAATCTGTCCGAGCTTTCTATCATAATAACAGTAGCGTTGGGAACATCTACACCGACCTCGATAACAGTGGTTGATACGAGCACATCCAGCCTGCCTTCCTTGAAATCGGTCATAACCGCATCCTTTTCGGCGGGAGGCATTTTTCCGTGGAGCAGACCTACTTTATAGCCCTGCAGCTCATTTTCGGACACTCGTCTGCAGTATTCCTCCGCAGCCTGTACCGATGCGGAATCATCACCCATATCCTCATTCTCGCTTATCATGGGACAGACGATGTATCCCTGCCGGCCTGCGTCAAGCTCCTTTTTCAGAAAGTTCAGTGCACGGGAGCGAAGCTTGCCTGTAACGGCATAGGTCTCCACAGGCTGCCGTCCCTTGGGCAGTTCATTGATTACAGATATGTCAAGATCTCCGTAGATTATAAGTGCCAGAGTACGGGGGATCGGCGTTGCACTCATTACAAGCTTATGAGGACGATGACCCTTTCCCGCAAATATTTTACGCTGGTTTACTCCGAAACGGTGCTGCTCATCGGTTATAACAAGCCCTAAGCTTTCAAATTCGGTGCTTTCTGCAATAAGTGCATGAGTTCCTGCGATAACACGTATCTCTCCTGCAGCAAGAGCAGCCTTGACCTCTCGTTTTTCCTTTGCAGTCATTGAGCCTGTGAGACAGCCTGTTCTTATGCCCAGAGGTTCAAGGAAGCCTTTCAGCGTCGCATAATGCTGGCGGGCAAGTATCTCCGTGGGAGCCATAAGTGCGGACTGACATCCGTTTTTTGCGGCAAACCAGCATGCAGCCGCAGCAACAGCGGTTTTGCCCGAACCAACATCACCCTGAACCAGTCTGTTCATGGGCACATCACGGCAAAGATCGGCTGCGATCTCCGCTGCGGCACGCTTCTGTGCGTTTGTGGGCTCAAAGGGAAGTGACCCGAAGAATTCATTCAGATTAACAAGCTTCATCCTGCAGCCTGCTTCTTCACGAGAGATATTTTTCAGCATGAGCATTCCGCACTGCATTATCATCAGTTCATCAAAGCCCAGTCTGCGGCGTGCAAGCTCAGCACTGTGCATATCCTTGGGGAAATGTATGTTCTGCACAGCATAGCCCTCTGTGCAGAGATTGTACTCATGACGGATGCTGTCGGGAAGAAAATCGGGGAATTCCTCGGGCATGGCTTTCAGTGCCTGACTGATATTTGTTATCAGCATAGCCTGAGTCAGTCCCTCGGTAAGTGCATACTTGGGACGAAGGAGACATTTTTCATCTCCCCGCAGGATAAGAGGGGAATTCATTTCCTTTCGTGTGAAGCCTCCGGAGACCTTGCCGTACAGACGGTATTCCCCGCCGATTTCAAGCTGTTCATAGGCGAATCTGTTGTTGTAGATAATTACAGTAAGACTGTCGGTATCATCCTCGATAATGACCTTATACAGGATAAGTCCCTGACGAATCCTGGCAGCAGGTATCTTCTTCGTAACAACTCCGCAGATAACGGCGTTCTCTCCGATAGGAGCTTCATCTATATTGACGGTCTGAGTAAAATCAAGGTAATCCTTTGGATAGTGGGCTATCAGCTCGCCCACAGTTCTGATGCCAAGCTTTTCATAAAGCTGAGCACGCTTAGCGGCAACGCCGTCCAGTGCGGTGATCTTATCATTTATATTCATATGGAGCCTTTCTGAATCTGCTTATTATGAGAATATCCTGCGGCATATCCTGTCCATTTCCCCGTATATTTTTTCGGGGGATCCTCCCGTGCTGAATCGGCCGTTTTCGTAGAGTATCCTTCCGTTTACGCCGGTCATGACGACATTGTCCTTGGAGCAGGAGTAAACAAGATCGCGTATTATGCTTTCATGGGACTGTATGGGCTGCATATTCGGCTTCATAAGATCGATAACGCAGAAATCCGCAAGATATCCTGCCTTTATCATTCCGCATCTTTCAAGACCCAGTGCCTTTGCACCGCCGATAGTGGCATATCTGAGAACGTCCTCTGCGGGCATTGCCGCCGCATCACTGCATATAAGCTTCTGCAGCGTGGATGCAAGATACATTTCACGGAACATATCCAGAGCGTTGTTGCTTGCGGGACCGTCGGTCCCGATGGCGATATTCACCCCGTCATCTTTGAATTTCGTCAGTGGAGCAATGCCGCTTGCCAGCTTCAGATTACTGCATGGATTTGTCACTGCAGTCAGTCCTCTGCGGCGGTAGATATCAATGTCATTATCCGTCATATGGACGCAGTGAAAACCTCCTCCGCCGTAATTATACAGTCCGAGGAAATCAAAAAGCTCTGTTGGGGTCATGCCGTATCGTGAAATGCAGCCGTCGACCTCGGAGCGTGTCTCGCTGCTGTGACACCATACGGGAGCGTGATATTTTTCGGCAAGTGCGGCGATGCCCTCCATAATGCTGAGATCGGTGGTGTACTCCGCATGAAATCCCAGACGGTAGGATATCAGCTCGCTGCGGTCATTGTATGTGTTATAGTAATCCTCCAGCTTCGGGACAGATTCGCTGAAATTATTCACCGCACCGCAGAAAACGCATCTGAATTCCATCTCCTCAAAGGCAGCGGACATGGTCTCGGGATGAAAATACATATCGAAGCAGGCTGTTGTTCCGCTTGTGAGATATTCCAGGACAGCAGCTTTTGTGAGAGTGTACATATCCTCTGCAGTGAGCTTTGCCTCATTGGGGAAAACCGCTTCGTTAAGCCATCTGTCAAGGGGCAGATTCTCCGCATATGAACGCAGGAAGGTCATGGGCGAATGAGTGTGGGCGTTAATCAGTCCGGGCATGATGAGATTGCCCTTAAGATCAATAATGCGGTCATATTCTTCCTCGGGAGGAGTGCTTCCCACATATGAGAATGAATCCCCCTCAATGCAGACGCAGCCTGTGGTTATCCCCATATTTTCAGAATCGAGTATCCTTGCATTGGCAAGCTTTATTTTCATAAAAATCCCTCCCGGACATTATCATTATGTACATATATTTTAGCATATAAAACGGCTCATTGCAATAGGAGGACAAAGAAAAAGGCGAAGATAAAGTGCTTATGCCGATGACTGTCTGATATCCGAAAAAATCTTATAAAATATGATTTCACCCTTGACATGAGTGCGGGGGTTTGCTATAATGTTATTGTAAAAATTATGGATTCCCGTCAGCACTGACGAGAGCCTTTTCTATGAAATGAGGAATTTAAATGTCAGCTAATATCGTAATCGGTACTCAGTGGGGTGACGAGGGCAAGGGTAAGGTAATTGATATCCTTGCTTCCCGTGCAGACGTTGTCGTAAGATCTCAGGGCGGCAACAATGCAGGTCATACTGTTGCAAGCGGCGGTGAGACCTATAAACTCCACCTTGTTCCTTCAGGTATTCTTTATAAAGATACTCTCTGCCTTATCGGTGCAGGCGTTGTTCTTGACCCCAAGGATCTTCTGGGAGAGATCGACAGCCTTTCCGAAAGAGGCATTTCCTTCGATAACCTCAAGATTGACCCCAGAGCTCATATCATCATGCCATGGCACATCGCTCTTGACGGTCTTTCCGAAAAGTTCAGAGGCAATAAGGATATCGGTACAACGCACAGAGGTATCGGTCCTACATATATGGATAAGTATGAGAGAAGCGGTATTCGTTTCTATGATCTTGTACATCCCGAGCTTTTTGCTGAAAAGGCAAGAATTGCGGGCAAGCTGAAGAATGCCATCATAACAAATGTTTATGAGGGCGAAGCTATTGACATCGAAGCTGTTATCAAGGAATACACAGAATACGGCAAGCGCCTTGCAAAGTACATGGATGACGTTTCCGTTCTTACATACGAGGCTAAGAAGGCAGGCAAGACCATTCTCTTTGAGGGTGCTCAGGCTACTCTCCTGGATATCGACTTCGGTACATATCCTTATGTTACAAGCTCTCACCCCCTTTCCGCAGGCGTTTGCATAGGTTCAGGCGTAGGTCCTATGGTGATCGATGGAATATATGGCGTTGCAAAGGCATATACTACCAGAGTAGGTAAGGGTCCCTTCCCCACAGAGCTTAACGACGAGACAGGCGACTATATCCGCAACAAGGGCGGCGAGTTCGGAACTATCACAGGCAGACCCAGACGTACAGGTTGGTTCGACTCCGTTATCGTTCGTCATGCAGTGAGAGTAAACGGACTTTCATCCCTCGTTATCAACAAGCTTGATACACTGGCAGGACTTGATACACTCAAGATCTGCGTAGCATACAAGAAGCCCGACGGCACAACTATCAGGGACTTTCCTCCCACACTTGAGGGACTTGAGGGCTGCGAACCTGTTTACGAGGAATTCCCCGGCTTCACAGAGGATCTCTCTCAGTGCAGAAAATTCGAGGAGCTTCCCGAGATCTGCCGCAAGTATATCGCACGTCTTGAAGAGCTTTGCGAATGCCCTGTAAGCATGGTGGGCGTAGGTCCTGACAGAGAGCAGGTCATCGAACGCTGATCGGAGTTTTTGCAGCTGGGGGATTCGGATAACTTTGCCATGAAAGGAGCAGTCAGATGAAAAGATCTCTTTCAAGGTTCAGAGCGGCAGTGTTGTTTACGGTCATTCTGACTGTGTTGACCTGCTTTGCTTCATGCAGCAGCGAATACACTGCAAATCATTTGCTTACAAGCAATACCGACAAAGGATGGGAATGTACATTCGGCTCACTTGACGGTGAGTACACAAACACCTTTCCCATTAACAGCGATCATCTGAAAATATCATCATCCGTGGGATCCGGAGAAATGACTGTCCGTGTGGAAAATGCCAGAGCTTCAAAGTCCTTTGACGGAAAGAACGGCGAACAGACCATAGATATGACGGAGTTCGGCGAGGGCACCGTATACATCACATTGGCTGCGGAAAATGCACAGGATGGCTATGTAACGGTAGTCTGGATAGAATAAAGAATAAGCATGAGGCTGCCGCATTTGCCTGCGGCAGCCTTTTGTATGAAAAACCAAAAAATATTGAAAAATCCCCTTGACATACGGAAAAATATGTGATATAATATCATTTGCCGCATGGATTCGGGTCCTGCAAGTCATTAGTATGCAATTACATACAAAATGCACCCGGAACAGCGAGTTTTATAGAAAAGGCAGGTGCCGTAAAATGTACGCAATTATCGAAACAGGCGGAAAGCAGTATCAGGTCAAGGAAGGTGACGAGATCTTCATCGAGAAGCTCGACGTTAACGCTGATGACACTGTAACTTTCGACAAGGTTATCGCTGTAAACAATGACAGTGCTCTTACAGTAGGTGCTCCCTATGTTGCAGGTGCAGCAGTAGAGGCTAAGGTTATCAAGAATGGCAAGGCTAAGAAGATCACCGTTTTCACCTACAAGGCTAAGGAAGGTTCTACTCACAGAAAGATGGGCCACAGACAGCCTTACACTAAGGTTAGAATCGACGCTATCAAGGCATAAGTTCAATGATAAAGGCTGTTTTTTCTAAGGAAAACGGGCTTTATTCCGGCTTCGATCTGTGCGGACATGCCGAATTTGCCGAATACGGACAGGACATTGTATGTGCGTCAGTATCATCGGCTGCACAGCTTGTTATCAATACCATAACAGACCATTTCTGCGATGATGCAGAGGTGTATGTGCAGGAAAACAGACTCGGTATCAGTATCAGAAGCGGATGCGACGCTTCACACAAGCTTATAGCTTCCTTTAAGGAGCATCTCGGCTTTATCGGTGAAGAATTTCCGCACACAATTAAAATTACAGTCAAATGAATTCAAAATCGGAGGTGCAATGTCATGATAAGAATTTCCATGCAGTTTTTCGCTCATAAAAAAGGTATGGGTTCCACAAAGAACGGACGTGATTCCGAGTCCAAGAGACTTGGTGTAAAGAGAGCTGACGGTCAGTTTGTAACTGCCGGCAACATCCTCGTTCGTCAGAGAGGTACTCACATTCATCCCGGCGTTGGCGTAGGTATCGGTTCCGATGATACAATCTTCGCTACGATCGATGGTACAGTAAGATTTGAGCGTCTCGGCCGTGATAAGAAGCAGGTAAGCGTTTACGCTGCTGAATAATTATCAGAGCTTTTCAGAGCTGATTTCCTCGTTGGAAGTCAGCTCTTTTTCTTTATTTCTGTCAAAAGCAAATGGCAGACTCAGCCTGCCTGCAGAGAAATTCGGATAAAAAATGTAAAAAAATTTATATACCTATTGCAATATTTATTAAAATGGTATAAAATATATATGATGACCGCTATTGCGGCCGTATGAGAATTTTTATATGAAAGGATGTCATACCAATGGCAGGATTAAACAAGGTCACTGTTGAAGACATTAATGTTAAGGGCAAGAAGGTTCTTGTCAGAGTTGATTTCAACGTTCCTATGAAGGACGGGGCTATCACAAATGATAACAGAATCCAGGCTGCTCTCCCCACTATCAAGAAGCTTGTTGCTGACGGAGGCAAGATCGTTCTCTGCTCTCACCTGGGCAAGCCCAAGAACGGCCCTGAGGCTAAGTTCTCTCTCGCTGCTGCAGCTGAAAGACTTGCAGAGCTTCTTCCCGGCACAAAGGTTACATTTGCTCCCGATGATACAGTAGTAGGTGACAACGCTAAGAAGGCTGTTGCTGAAATGGGCGAGGGCGAGATCGTTGTTCTGGAGAACACAAGATTCCGCGGTGCTGATGAAACTAAGAACGGCGAAAACCTCTCCAAGGAGCTTGCTGATCTGGTTGACGGTGAAGTATTCGTAATGGACGCTTTCGGTTCTTCCCACCGTGCACATGCTTCCACAGCAGGCGTTACAAAGTTTGTCAAGGAGACAGCAGTAGGTTATCTCATGCAGAAGGAGATCCAGTACCTCGGCAATGCAGTTGAGGATCCTGTAAGACCTTTCGTTGCAATCCTGGGCGGAGCTAAGGTAGCTGATAAGCTCAACGTTATCTCCAACCTCCTTGAAAAGTGTGATACACTTATCATCGGCGGCGGTATGGCTTATACCTTCGTTAAGGCACAGGGCGGTTCCGTTGGTACATCTCTGGTTGACGACGAAAAGCTTGACTACTGCAAGGAGATGCTTGCAAAGGCTGAGTCTCTGGGCAAGAAGATACTTCTTCCTATCGACACAGCATGCACAGATTCCTTCCCCGATCCTATCGATGATCCTTCCGTTAAGGTAGAGTTCTTTGAAACAAGCAAGATCCCTGCTGACAAGATGGGCCTTGATATCGGTCCTAAGACAAGAGCTCTCTTTGCTGAGGCTGCTAAGTCCGCTAAGACAGTTGTATGGAACGGACCTATGGGCGTGTTCGAGAACCCCGTTCTTAAGGAAGGCACGATCGCAGTATGTGAAGCTCTCGCAGAGGCTGATGCTACAACTATCATCGGCGGCGGCGATTCCGCTACAGCTGCTATCAACCTCGGCTATGCCGACAAGATGTCTCACATCTCTACAGGCGGCGGTGCTTCTCTCGAATACCTTGAGGGCAAGGAGCTTCCCGGCGTTGCTGTAATTGCTGAAAAGTAATAGAATTACTTGTCTGATTCCGACGGGACGAGGCGGAAAGCTTCGTCCCGTTTTTCAGGTGAGGATGCGGGACTATTACCCGATATTCCGAAAGGCTCGGAGCATGGAGCAATAGCCTCAAAAGTAAATGGAGGAATTAATTATGATGCTTGAAAATGAAAGAGTTGACATCATCAGTGACTGCGACATTACATATGCAAACATAACCGACTGCGACATGACAGGTGTGTCCCTGACCGACTGCAACATGACTGAGATCACCATGAACGGCTGCAATCTCATCTCGGCGGATATCGACAACATTATGCTTGAGGATATGAACATCAATAACTCAAATCTTTCGGGCAGTGTTTTCGGTGAGGTCGATATGTCCAGGATAAAGCTTATCAATGCAGGCGTGAGCAACAGCCGCTTCGATAAAACATCCTTTGAGGATTCGGTTTTTGTTGACAGCAGCATAAACGGTGCACGCTTTGATAACTGCAATTTCAACGGAGCAGCTCTCATTTCATGTAATATGGAGGGTATGACTATCGACGGAATTGCTGTGAGTGATCTGCTTAAGAAGTATTACGAATAACATATGCATGCCGCACGATCGAACATATGGTCGTGCGGCATTGATATATATAATACTAATAACCATTTAACCTATGGATAAAATACGGCGTATAATACGCCCACTCTGCGTCAAACTCCCTTAACAGGCGACAGCCTGCCTGCGGTCGTTTTCCTTGATTGGTCGTATTCTATCCACCGTCTTTATCCATAGAACAAATGGTTGTTAGTATAAGGTCACCTCTAAAAACCACCGGCTAAAGCCTTAGCACCTCATCTGCCTGCAGATTTTCCGTCATATTGCACAGAAATTTCTTGACAGGCGGTAGCCTGCCTGCGAAATTTCTATGCAATCTGACTTCGCATCTGAGGCACTATGGTTTTTAGATGCGACCATAATTATGGAAAGGTGCGGAACAATATTAATACACCTATTGCAGATTTTGTAAGAACCTATTCGGAGAGCGGGACCGTCAGGGCACATATGCCGGGACACAAGGGGCTTGCTGTGGATGGCTTCGGGAATTTTCCGCCATCATGCGTTAACCGATACGATATAACCGAGATAGCGGGAGCGGACAGCTTATTTGAGGCTGAGGGCATCATTTCCGAAAGCGAGAAAAATGCTTCGGAGCTGTTCGGCACTTACAGGACGTATTACAGTGCGGGAGGCTCTACCCTTTGCATACAGGCAATGCTTGCTCTTGCACTGAAAAATCGCCCTCATGGTCAGAGACCGGTTATTGCTGCGGGACGCAACTGCCACAGATCATTCATAAACGCATGCATAATGCTTGATGCTGAGATAAAGTGGATATTTCCCCGCTATGCAGAGGGGACTATCGTTTCGGGAGAGATAACCGCCGACGACGTGGAAAGAGTGCTTTCTCAAGGAGAAGCAGAGGGGAGACCTGTTCAGTGCGTCTATCTCACAACTCCGGATTATCTCGGACATATCACCCCTCTCGGAGATATTTCCCGTGTGTGTCACAGACACGGTGCATATCTTGCTGCGGATAACGCTCACGGTGCATATCTTGCCTTCGAGGGCGGAGGACATTATCATCCTATAAGGCAGGGGGCTGATATCTGCTGCGACAGTGCCCATAAAACTCTGCCTGTCCTTACGGGAGGAGCATATCTGCACATCGGGAGCAGCGGCATTGAAGCCTATGAGGGTGAAGCAAAGGAGTATATGGCTATGTTCGGCTCCACAAGCCCCTCCTATCTTATACTCCAGTCCCTTGATATCTGCAATGCGTACATTTCGGAGCATATTGAAGAGGATATCAGGCGTGTGAGCAGGGCTGTTTCCGAGGCAAAGAAACGCCTTTCTGCCTATTGGGATATTGAGAGATCCGAGCCGTGCAGGATAACTGTTTATGCCCTTACTGCAGGGCTTACAGGGTATGAGCTTGCTGAATGTCTCCGAGACGGGGGAATAGAATGCGAGTATGCGGATATTACCCATACAGTCCTTATGTTCTCGCCCATGACCTCCGATGAGGATGTAGAACGGGTCGTTTCGGTGATGGAAAGCATCAGACAGCCGAAGATACTTATCCATCCGCCATCTGAGGAATTTGTTCCCCCCGAGGTGAGAATGACAGTGAGAGAAGCGGCTTTCTCTCCTTCCGAGACCATAGATATCGACCATGCAGCAGGCAGAATATGCTCACGGGCGTACTCCTGCTGTCCTCCGGGAATAGCTGTTGTGGCAGGAGGAGAGGTTTTTAATGAGAGTTCCATTAAAATTTTAAAAAACTATAGCATTTTTAAAGTAAATGTGGTAAAATGATAATGGTGATGTATATTCATCATTTTTCTCTACATAAATCCATGAAGGGCTGATAAAAAATGAAGCTTATTTATGCCGTTATTAATAACGATGACAGCCATGCCGTTTCGGTAGAGCTTACAAAAAATGGGTTCCAGACTACAAAGCTTGCGTCAACAGGCGGCTTTCTTATGGCGGGCAATACTACGTTTCTGATATGTGCAGATGATAACAGGGTTGACGGTGCCATAGATATCATCCGCTCATTCTCACGCAAGAGAAATCAGTATGTTCCCTCTGCAGGCGTGGGAAGCTCTGAGGCAAGCGGCACCTTCCCAATAGAGGTATCTGTAGGCGGAGCAACGGTATTCGTTACAGATATCGAGCGGTTCGAGAAGTTCTGACATGTTCAGGCTTTATTCAAAGGATTCCGTTACCCGCAGCATGACTGCCATGCAGCGGACAGGACGGTTTGCTCACACATATATCCTTACGGGGGATAAGGGAGCAGGAAAAAAGACTGCTGCAAGGTACATTGCTATGCAGCTGCTCTGTGATAACAAGAATGCCTGCGGTACCTGCCGTCAGTGCAGACGTATTCTCATGGGACAGCACCCGGATGTTATTATCCCCGATAAGGACAAGAAATCAAAGATATATACCGTTGATATTGTCAGAGAAATGGTTGCGGACTGTTTTACAGCTCCAAATGACTGCGACAGGAAAATATACATCCTACCCGATTGTGAGGGGTGGAAGGATGCTTCTCAGGATGCTCTGCTGAAAATCACGGAGGAGCCTCCCGACAGCGTTTATTTCATTTTCACAGCGGAGAACAGAAGCTTTTTCCTGCAGACGCTTATTTCACGCTCCATGGTCATAGATATCCCCGAGGCAAGCCGTGAGGACTGCATCCGCTGTCTCAGCGAGGCGGGGAAATATGATGAGGAGAGCATTCTTGATGCTGCGGAGAATTTCGGCGGCAACATCGGCAGGTGTATTGCTTATCTTGAGGGTGACAAGGAGCTTTGTAAGGCTGCTGAGCTGGTAAGATCCATCTCTCAGGATATCGTCAGAGGGGATGAATACAGTCTGGCTGTTCATCTGAATGACGCCGCTTCATCCCGTGACGAAATGAGACGCACCCTTGAAATGCTGGCAAGAGTGATCCGTGACAGCTGCGTTATGCGGGCGGGAGGCAGAGTGCTTATCGGCTGCTGCCGTCAGGATTCCGTTGCAATGTCCGAAAGGATAGGCTCGGAGCGGCTCATGCATATGTATGAGGCAGTGTGCAGGGCATCGGAAAGATGCTTGCAGAATGTAAATACTGCGGCCTGTGCGGCTGCTTTATGCGGAAGTATTATGAGGTCACCTCTTTAAACCGGTTGCTAAAGCCTTAGCACCTCATCTGCTTGCATATTTTCGTCTTATTGCACAGAAATCTCTTGACAGGCGAAAGTCTGCCTGCAATATTTCTGCACGATCTGACAAAAAATCTGACTGTGCATCTGAGGCACTATGATTTTTAGAAGCAACCATGAACTAAAATTCCGCTATATATGAAAGGAAAAATTGCTAATGACTGAGATAATCGGTGTAAGATTCAAATCGGCAGGGAAGATGTACTATTTTTCTCCTGCGGGGACATCGCCCCGAACAGATGATCTTGTTGTGGTGGAAACATCAAGAGGTGTTGAATGCGGCGAGGTCGTAATGGCTCCTCATATGGTTGAGGATGATAAGATCACAGCTCCCCTCAAGCCTATTATTCGTATCGCAACGGATAAGGATAGGCGTGTTATCGAACAGAATCGTCAGAAGGAAGAGAATGCAATGAAGATCTGCCAGGAGAAGATCCTGGCTCACAAGCTGGATATGAAGCTTGTGGATGTGGAATGCACCTTTGACAATAATAAGCTCCTGTTCTACTTCACAGCGGAGAGCCGTGTGGATTTCCGTGAGCTTGTAAAGGACCTTGCAAGCGTGTTCAGAACACGTATCGAGCTGCGTCAGATAGGTGTACGAGATGAAGCGAAGATGCTTGGAGGACTGGGCATATGCGGCAGACCCTTCTGCTGCAAGTCATTTCTCGGGGAATTCCAGCCCGTTTCCATTAAGATGGCTAAGGAACAGGGACTTTCCCTTAATCCCACAAAGATCTCAGGCACCTGCGGCAGACTTATGTGCTGTCTGAAATACGAGCAGGACGGCTATGAGGAGCTGCTGAAGATAACTCCAAAGGTAGGTGCGTATGTCCAGACGCCCGATTTCAAAGGGTATGTTCAGGAGGTCAACCTTATCACCGGGAAGCTTAAGGTCCAGGCTGAAAAGTCCGAGGAAGCACCTGTTATCTTTGATAGAAAGGATGTCAGCGTTATCCGTGACGGAAAGATACGCATTGACAGGGACGAGATAAAAGCCTTACGTCAGCTGGAGGATAAGTGATCCCTTATAAGATATAGAGTGCTGACGCTGACGCTCAACGCTCTGAATAACACATATTTACATGGAGGTATTGTTATGAACGCAAGAAAAAAAACAAACGGTATCGCATTGGCAAGAGATATCATTATTATTATTACAATGGCTCTTTCTGTGGCAAGCCTTGTACTGATGATAATTGAATGTGCAGCTAATCACAGATCGTCAAACGGTATTATACGATTCAGAGACAGCGACGAGATACCTTTCTGATAGGAGGACAGCATAATGGCAGACGTGATCAATGTTAAACCAGCAGGCGGCAAGGCCGGAAAGATAGTAACGGGAGTTATTGTGGCGATCGCTGCATTAGTGGTAATATCACAGTCCTTTACGACAGTACAGGCGGGTCATTCTGGTGTTGTACTTACATTCGGGGATGTTTCCGAGAATGTTCTCAGTGCAGGGCTTCATTTCAAGATACCCTTTGTTCAGGAGATCATACAGGTGGATAACCGTGTGCTGAAATCCGAGGTAGACTGTTCATCCGCATCCAAGGACCTGCAGACGGTTACAAGCACTATTGCTCTGAACTACCGTGTAAAGAATGAGTGCTCTGCTACCATATACCGTGATGTGGGTATGAATTACGAGAGCATAATCATTGCTCCCGCTATTCAGGAGTGCGTTAAGGCTATCACAGCTAAGTACACAGCAGAGGAGCTTATTACCGAGCGTGCTGTTATCAGCGACCAGATGAAGGGTCTGCTTAATGAGAAGATATCCAACTATGGTCTTGAGCTTGAGATATTCAATATCATTTCCTTTGAATTCACAGCTGAATATAACGCTGCTATCGAGGCAAAGCAGACTGCCCAGCAGAATGCACTGAAAGCCGAGCAGGATCTCCAGAGGATAAAGGTAGAGGCTGAGCAGACTATTACAAAGGCAGAAGCCGAGGCTGAGGCATACAGAGTAAAGTCCGAGCAGATCACACCCCAGATGATCGCTATGGAATACATAGATAAGTGGGACGGAAAGCTCCCTCAGGTCGTTTCCGGAGACGATAGCTCCATGCTTATAGATATCTCTTCCATGATAGGAGATATCAGCAGCACATCCAAGACTGAAACAGTAAAGCCTCAGAACTCAACTCCTCCCGCACCTGTTGTTCAGGAGTCCGAGGAGCTGGATGAAATAGAGAACAGTGAGGAATAAGTCCTATCATTCCGTATCATACGCCCCTGAAAGGTCTTTGACCCGGAGGGGACGTTTTTGCGGGACTTTTATTTTCAGGTGTCGAAATTTGTTAGGAAAACACAGATGAGATCGTTTCCGCCGTTTTTTGTCACGCTCACGGTGTTTCCCGGAGAAATGACTGCTTTGCTTATTAATATGTTTTCATGAAAGGAGATTTGTCGCATGGGAGAACGGAAACGTATCGCCTGCATTATCGCAAATCCCGAGGGAGTTTATCAGCAGCGGGTACTGCAGGGAATTTTTTCCCGGTGCGGACAGTATGGCTATGATGTTGCTGTCTTTTCTCCGTTGGTTCAGGTCTGCCATTTTTACAAGGAATATCTGAATGGAGAGCTGAATATTTATGAGCTTATTAATTATGAACGTTTCGATGGTATTATCGTTGTGCCAATTACTCTGACCGACGCCAATATTCAGATATATTATAACGAAATGCTCGAAAAGATCAGGTCAAGGTGCAGTAAACCTGTTGTTGCTATTGACATTCCCTTCGGCGATTATGATTTTGTTTCCACCAATGACAGGGAAGCTTTTTCTGCTATTACAAGGCACATTCTTGATGTTCATAAGTGCAAAAAGATCTATTTCCTTACAGGCAGAGAGGACAGCTACGTTTCTGAGAAGCGTCTAAGCGGATATGAGGACGAGCTGAAAAGGCGTGGCATGACTCTTGACCCCGAAAGAGTTTTTTACGGAGATTTCTGGTACACAGGGGGAGAACGACTTGCTGAAAGGATAATTTCCGGAGAACTGCCGATTCCCGATGCTATCATCGCAGCAAGCGACCATATGGCTATCGGTGCAGCCAACAGGCTTGCGGAGAACGGCATAAAGGTTCCCGATCAGGTCATTGTTACGGGATATGATGCTACCGGAGAAGCTGTTCTGAATCCGATCTCCATTACAACGTTTATTCCCGCTGTATCCAAGGCTGCTGCAAATGCTATTGACAGGCTGCGTATGAAGATGGAGCCGGAAAGTGATATACTTCCCGATAATACAGATCTTTCCGAGAATCTCTGCATCGGTTCAAGCTGCGGATGTCATGTAGATCTTGACTTTATCAAGGGGCATCTTGAAAGCTCTCTCCTGCAGTTCCATCACAATTTCGGTGAAGACAGCACTACGAGCAGTGTGGACATCGGCAGGCTTATGGACAGCTATATGCTTGAGCTGCTTACCGGCTGCGACAATGAGGACGAATGCTTTGATTCTATAACCAGAACCACCTATCTCCTACGTCCATATAATGAATTTTTCCTCTGTCTCAGGGAGAAGTGGTACGACGCTAAAAATGCAATGACATCAGGATATACGGAGAAAATGATGACGGTCATTCGTGATAATGCTGATAATTTCGATTCATCTTTTCTTAATAAGGACGGCGGAGAAGTGTTTGACCCTGAGATCATGCTGCCTCAGTTATTTGAGGAGCGTGAGAAAGCGTCAGTGTTCTATTTCACACCGGTTCATTTTAAGGATGATACACTTGGATATGTTGTTCTGCGGCGAAATACCGAGGAGCAGAATATTATCGGCGTAGTTCACCGCAACTGGGTAAGATATATCAACAATGCACTTCATATGATTCGTATGAGAAGCATGCTTGTCACTGCGTCCGTTCATGATGTTATGACGGGAATGTACAATCGCCGGGGAATGACTCTGGAGATCGGTGCAATGAGGAAAAGAGCCACTCCGGGTGACAGTATGATCGTGTTCGTTATAGACATGGACGGACTCAAGCATATCAACGACAGTTATGGTCATTCCGAGGGAGATTACGGTATCAATGCCATCGCATCCGCAGCAATGAGATGTTCACGTATGGGGGAGATATGCGTAAGAGCAGGCGGAGATGAGTTTTATATTATAGGAATAGGTCATTACACAGAGGAGGACGCAGAGAAGCGTACAGAAGAATTTCTGCAGACCTTAGCCAAGGACAGTGCCGAATCGGGCAAGCCATATGAGCTGTCTGCAAGTATAGGTCATTGTCTCCGTCCCTTTACTCCGGAAACCTCCGCAGAGGAGATCATCAGGATCGCCGATGTCCGTATGTACGAATTCAAGACAGCACGAAAGAAGCAAAGAAAACAATAACTGATATCTACAAAACCAGCCTTCGGAGCAATTCCGAAGGCTGGTTTTCGTTATTGATCAAGAATGAATATAATGATCCGATTGGTCTGAAAACAGTCAATGTAGCTTATCTGTCCCAGATAGTTCAGCTCCTTAAGGAGACGGTCTATATCGGATATGCCGCTTTCATCCGGCTTTATCAGCTGCTCGGTGGTTTTCTCATACAGATCGGGATCGGATAGCTTGATCATAAAATACTTCTCACCTGTATCTATGCATTTACGACAGCTTGTGTCAAGGATATCCAGGACCTCTTCATAGGAGGATGCGTATCGGTCATCGTGGACGAAATAACTCATCTCCGTACTTTCAGCAGCAGGCGGTGTGAAAAGTGCACTGCTTATTGTGCGTGATTCTGTAATAACAGAATCATCTGCGAGAAAATACTGATAGAGGACAATATCGGGATAAAGCTCTTTAAGTGCATCATCGGGGGAATCCCAGCCAACGTCAACGTGGTACCAGCTTCCGTCCAGCTTGACCATGTTCCACATGTGGTCTACGGTAGTGTAGCCGGTAACGATGATGTTTTCGATGCCCGCTATATTGCACAGATAGGAAAAAGCCTTTGCATAGCCTTCGCAGAGTGCTTTTTTGTTTACAAGTGCACCGTAGATGGTGTCCGCATACGGGGCATCCGTGGAGCTTTCGCAGTTTAGCACCAGATAATCATGGAAAATCTTCAGCTTATCGTAATCGGACATTCCCTCAACGATGTACTCCTCGAAAATGGCATTTGCCGCGTCCTCGGTCTGCATCAGCATAATGTTTGCTTCACGAATGTCAAATCTGTAATTAAAAACCATATTGAAGCTCTGAGCGTCAGCATTGAAATCACCTATCTCACGGGACTCCAGTGCGAAAAGCATGAGCTGCTCACATCTTACCGTTTCAAGGATCTTTACGTAATCCTCCACGCTTATAGTCAGAGGGAGAAGCATCGTGGGACTGAACTCCGTCATGTTTTTTACAACATCATTGTAAACTGCCTTATGTCGGGAATCGTAGGAGAGGGATGCATATTTCGTAACCATATGCTCAGGGATATACAGCTCTGTGGATGATACATCCGAATATCTGTCGGAGCCTTCTGCTTTTGTTTCGTTAACCGAGGCAGTGGTTATGATCTCACCGTCGGAAATTACCGTAAAAGCAGTCTCTTCGTCCGGGATAGCCGGCTTTTTTGAACATCCTGTCCCGGAGGCCGCTATGACAGCTGCTGCAAGATACAGAGCTGTTTTTCTGAGGAAGGACAGTTTGTTCATTTTAGGCTCCTTAGTCTGTGTAATCAAGGTAAATCTTGATCACTCTTGTGTTAGAGTTGCTGTTGTGGTATATGGAATCGGTGTTGAACTTATTGGGAAGCTCATCCCGCAGGGGCATGAGCAGGTCAATGATATTATCCGAATCCGCATTGAACAGGGAGTCCAGCAGGGTATCATAAAGCACAGAGTCGGATACAAGGAACTGAACAGTGGAGCTTTTCGTAGGATTTAGCCTGCGTACCTCAGACTCAATGACCGTCTTTGCTTCATCCTCAGAGGACACTACAAGACCGTTGTAGGAATAGTATTCGTACTTTGTGCCTGTTGCTTCCGGCATAGGAAATTCGCTTGCATGAACGGTCCGCAGCTGCTTTATCCTTGTGTCGGTCAGTCCGAAATAATCATATCTGACCGAATCGGGGAAGCTTGCACGATCGGGATCATCCCATGTAAGGTCGATGTGATACCAGTCACCGTCCATTTTCACAAGATTCCACATATGCTCCTCATTTGCAACTCCCAGAACGGTTACTGATTCCAGACCGATCTTGCTGCAGAGGTATGAAAATGTGTGTGCATAACCCTGGCAGAGAGCTTCTTTTCCCACAAGAGTGCCGTAAACGGTGTTCATGTCGTTGCTTTCATTATATGCACAGCTTCTGATTATATAATCATGGAGGTACTTGACCTTCTCGTAATCGCTCATGGATGATGAGATGCCGCTGAGCACCTGCTTTTCAGCTTCCGCAAGCTTTTCCTGCATTTCCTTGACCTTGTCCTTGGAATAGGTGTAGTTAAGGCTCATACTGATAATGAAGCTTTCACCGTCATAATTCTGTGTCATATATTCGATGGTGGGGGAGATGTAATACAGACGATACTCGTCGTTGTAGATGGTCTGATAGGTGTCGAATACCTCCTGGAATGTGACCTTATCTGTTATTTCAAAGGATATTTTGCTCTTGCAGTCAAGCATTGCACAGGTTATTCTGTCATAGATGGCCTGCTGCTTGGCGGTAAGCTCGTAGTAGCTGTAGGGATGGCTGAGACGCTTGCCGTCACTGTCCGACTTTACGGGGCTGTCGGGAGTATAGGGAAGGCTGCCCTCCAGAGGAACAGTGATTGTTCTGTCGGTGGTGGGTGCTTCATTAACGTTGGCAGTCTGCTGAGCAGCAGATGTTTCCGATGATGTAAGAGTGCTTTCCGTCAGCAGTGACGATGAGGGAGGAGTAGTTACAGTATTCTCTGCAGTGGTCATGAGAGCGGTGTTTACAGTAGTATTTGCTGTAGTCCGCTGAGTCTGGGTGTTTGCATAGTATTCGGACATCCCCACGGGAGGTACATCCTCTATATTAAGAGTTGTCACAGTTGAACTTGTGATTATCTCAGGCTCATCATCAGGGACTGTTGTGACTGTGGTCTCGCTCTCGGGCTGAGAGATAGTTGTAGCAAGCTCGGTTCCGTGAGTCTGCTTTTCTGTGGTTGTCTCCGATTCAGGCTCGGGAACGTATTCCGTAGTACCTCTGGTATCGTAGATAGTGCGGACAGTTTCACTTACCGATGTTGTTACCCCGGGAAGAGTGTCCGCTCCCTCGGGATATTCGATCTGTCCGCAGGAAGCCAGCGTGCAAAGGACAAGTGAGAATATTATGTTGTAAAGTGAGATTTTACGCATATCATGCATTTCAGGTGCCCTCGTATATCATGGATATATGGATTATTAGTTCAGCGTCATTTGTATATCTTACATAGCGTCCCGTTTTGACTTTTCTGGGAACGCCGCTGTTGTTTGCGTTTGAAAAGATTTTCTTTATCCCCTTGCTGTCAAAGAGCTTTGAACACGCCTCACTGTACGCCTCATAATTGGTAAAACGTACGGAAGCGTCCTTCCTGCCGTTATTGAGTACATCCACAGCATTTTTTTCAAGGATGCTGATTCCTTCTTCGGCGGTGGATGCCAGCATCTGCTCACGCTTGAAGTAATTGTTGCCGTCAGTGCATCTGGGATAGGTGAAATAGGTGTTGTCAGCAATATGAGTTGCACCGATTATATCGGAATCCTGCACAAGAAAATAGTAATACCGGATGAATTCCGTGTCAACAGGGTCAAGTATAGGGTCATCCCATGTGCAGTCAACATGGTACCATATTCCGTCAAGGAGAACCAGGTTCCATGCATGACGCTCTCCCTCAGGATTAGTTCCGGTAATGACGAAGCAGGGGATGTCTGCCTTCTCGCAGAGAAGATCAAATGCATCTGAATAGCCCTCGCACTGTGCGAGACCTTCCACCAGCGTTCCGTAGGCAGTGTTGACATTATCCCCCTCAGCTCTGAAAGTGCAGTTAAGGACGATATGATCGTGAAAAAGCTTAAGCTTTTCGTAATCGGAGAGACCCTCAGCAGCTTTGACGATTTCATCTGCAGCAGCATTCAGCTCCTGCTGCATTTGAGGAACTATGTTTTCCGGGTCCTCATATTTATAGCTGAGATTAAGAACCGTGGCAGCCTGGGCGGGCTTGTGGAATATACTTCCCAGCCAGAATATGTCAGGCTCCTGGAAATATACTGCCACAAAGATCTTTCGGAGCAGCTCCGGGTCAACCTTTTCAGGAAATTCGGCAGTAGGTCTGAAATTCTCCGCTGCTTCCTTTATTATGTCGTAATACTCCTGTTCCTTGGGTGACAGTATGCTGTAGATATAGTTATTGCTATCCTGTTTCTGCTCGGCTGAAGGCAATATCTCTGTATTCGCAGAAAGGCTGCCTAGATCAGCGACATCCTCGGGTAAGGACTCGCTGATCCTGGAACAGCCTGTAACATTCAGCAAAAAACATAAAACAGCAGCGATAACAATGAACCTGCGAAATTTCATGCATTCGGCTCCATATTTAGTGATCAATAAAGAAGGTCAAGTTCAATAACCAATGTATTGGAATCGCAGTTGGAGGTCACCTTGGTAACGGACTTATCCTGCTCCTTGATCCAGTTTGCATAATCCTTGAGGTTTGCTGTTATTTCATCATAAACAGCCTTTGTTGTTACACGGATCTCAGCAACTCTGGACTTGTTGGCTGCAGCCTTCTTCATCTCATCCCTGAGAGCGGAGTCAGCGGATGCCTTATCGGAGAAAAGCTTTCCTTCCTTCTTGAAGTAGTTCAGGTCGTCGGATGTACATGCAGGAGGATCAAAGAACTTGATCTGTGTTCCGGAGATCTTCATATTGATGTTGAAGTGGGACTTCTCATGGATCCATTCATCGGGAACCAGGAAGTAGTTGTAGCGTACATTCTTTTCGTCAACAACAGTAAGGATAGGGTCATCCCATGTTGTATCAAGGTTGTACCACTTTCCGTCAGCCTTTACAACGTTCCATGCGTGGGAATCGCCGTCCTTGTTGCTTCCGTAGACTACGCAGCTTTCAATACCTGCAAGGTCGCAGAGATACTGCATTGTTTTTGCATAGCCCTCACACTGGAGAGAGCCGAGAACGAGACCGCCGTAGATAGTCTGATTGTAGCCCATCTCAACCTGGAAGTTGTTGCTTGTTGCAATGTAATCGTGGAAAGCCTTGAGCTTTTCGTAATCGGACTTGCCGTTTACGGATGCTACGAGAGTGCCTGCTGCTGTATTGATCTCATTCTGCATCGATGCGATAAGATCACGGTCAACCTCTCTGTATTTGAGCTTGCCCTTCTGGAAGGTCTTATGTGTCATCCAGAAAAGCTGAGGCTCCTGGGTGTAAACGCAGCCGTAAACCTTCAGCCACATTTCATCGGTAACGCTGTCATCAAGGGGCACCTTAAGTCTGAGCTCCTGAACAGCATCCAGGATATCCTTATAGAGCTTCTTTTCAGCGTCATTGAGCTGATTATAGCCGTAACGGGTCGTGCAGTCAACGTTGTAATCGGCAATGACAGGCTTTCTTTCTGTTGTCACGGTGGTTTCCATCAATGAGGAGATAGCATCGGGGCTGAGAGTCTCTGGAGCGATAGTAACATCATACTCTTCGTTTATTGATGTTGCAAGTGCAGCACCGGGGTCAGAGAATGCCTGGGTTTCCTGTTCAGACCTCTCCGGATCACTGTCTTCATCCACAGGGGGGATGACGGGTCCTTCAGCAGCTGTTCCGTCACTGATCACGTTGATGGAGATATCGGGATCACCCTCACTATCTCCGCTGTTCTTTCCGCAGGCAGCGAATACACTGCATACCATAAGAATGGCTGCCGATGCGGCAATAAGTCTTTTAAGCTTCATTTTGTTTCACCTTTCTTTTCTGAATTTATTATTTGAATACGATATCGTAGTGAACTACGTAAACACCCTTGGTAAAGCCGTCCTGAATAACAAGCTTTTCAACCTTGTCTGACTTGCCTTTGCAGTACTTCTGATACTTCTTTGCGTAATCCATGCTCATCATCTTGTCATACAGCTCCTTTGTGGTAACACGTATCTCGCAGACATTCTTTCCGTTTGCGATGGAGTTGTCAAATTCTGCATAGAGAGCAGCCTCGGCAGCTTCAAGGTTATCATAGAGCTTGTTGTAAACGTCGAAGTAGTTTGCACTGGACTTTGTACATGCGGGAGGGTCGTAAAGCTTGAGCTTGCTTCCGTTTCCTCTTGTGAGAATATTTACGTTAAAGTGGGAGATGTTGTGTGTCCATGCATCGGGAACCAGGAAGTACTCGTATGTAACGTAATCGGCACCGAACTTGTTGATGGGGTCGCCCCATGTGGTGTCGAAGTTGTACCAGCCGTTCTCGCAGTATACGATGTTCCATGCGTGGGATTCGCCCTCTTCGTTTGTTCCGAGAACTACCATGCAGTCGATGCCGAGAAGATCGCAGAGATACTGAGCAGTCTTTGCGTAGCCCTGGCACTGGAGCTTGCCGTTGCCTGTGATACCATTGTAGATAGATGTATTATATCCGTCAGAGGACACGCTGAAATCGTTTGTGGTGACGATGGTATCGAAGACCACCTTGAGCTTGGAGATAGTTCCGGAATAGTTGTTTGCCTTGGCTACGATATTAGCTGCAGCATTGTCGATCTCCTTCTGCATGGATGCGATCTCGCTCTTGTCGGTAGTCTTGAAGGAGATGGTTGCATATGTTGAACCGGCGGAAATGCTTGTTCCAAGCCAGAAAAGCTGAGGCTCGGAGTTGTAAACGATGGAGTATATCCTTACAACGTCATCGGAGGACATTCCTTCGGGAACGTCAACAACAGGCTCAAGCTTCTTTGCAGCGGAAATGAAGTTCCTGTAAAGCTCCTGTTCTGTTGCAGTGAGCTGCTTGTATGCATATCTGGAAGTGTAGCTTGTATTATAGCTTGAGGAACCTGAGATCTCTCCGCTGCTGCTGTTGCTTCCTCCGCCGTTTCCGCCCTCATCCGAAGACTGTGCCGTAGTAGCCTCTGTCTGGGGAGCCTCAGTTACAGTCTGGACGGGTTTGGAATCCGAGAGGTAATCGGAGTGGATAAATCCGCCTGTGGAGAGCTTGTAGTAGTCGGTATCTGTGATAGCAACTATCTCAACCGAGTCGCCCGTGTAATACTGTGAGATAGGAGTTGAACCGATGATAGCACGCTCTCTGGAGTAGCAGTTTTCTGTAACGTACATTGTAGCGGACATAGCAGTCTCGCTCCATGTGGGAGCCTCTGTCTGAGTTGTTTCGGCGGTCTCTGTAGTCTCTGACTCCTGTGTTTCGGAGGTCTCTGCTGCAGTAGTTTCCTCGGCGGTTGTTTCTTCTGTGGTAACAGTAGTTGTTTCTGTAGTAGTTTCTGTTGTGGTATCTGTAGGCTCAGTCTCTATGGGAGCTGATGTTTCTGTTGGGGCTTTAAGGCCCTCGTCAAGTGTAGGGATAGTGTTAAGAGTGTCTCCGTCTGTGGACTTGCATCCTGTTGCCGCAACAGATAGTGCGAAAATGAATGCAAGCACAAGGCTAAGCTTCTTCTTCATTATCATTCTTTGACTCCTTTTCTCTGTTTGGTTCTTGGTTGATTACTACCTTGATACGTTCGATACGCATATCCTCCGCAAGAAGAACGGTGAAAACTGCGTTCCTGTATGTGCATGAAGGGGTCTCGCCGTCCTCGGGGATCTTTCCCAGCAGATCGGTGAGGAATCCGCTCATGGTATCATAATCGCTGCCTTCGGGAAGTGTAAGCCCCAGCTTGTCCATTACATCTGATGGGGCAGCTGTACCCTTGACAGTATAGGTGTTTTCGGAGATCTGGGTCAGATCCTCGGTCTCATGGTCATATTCATCCTGAATATTTCCCACGATGGCTTCCACAAGGTCCTCCATAGTAACCAGTCCTGCTGTTCCGCCGTATTCGTCAACGGCAACGGCAAGCTGGAGCTTTTCGGCGGTGAGCTTCTTAAAGAGATCTCCGCACATACAGCTTTCGGGAACGTACTCCGCATCACGCATAAAGCTGCGGACAGTCATTCCCTCTGAGGACTGTGTTCCGATAAGGCAGAGAAGATCCTTCACGTAGAGGATCCCCTCAATGTTGTCTATACTGCCCTCGTAAACGGGTATTCTGGAGAAACCGCTGTTTATGGCGGTATAGACTACCTCGTTTATTTCGGTATCGGTGCTGACAGCGATGATATCGGTCCTGTGAGTCATGACATCGCTGACGGTCAGCTCATGGAACTCAAAGACATTGTTTATCATCTCACGTTCTGAGGATTCGATGGAACCTGTTTCGTTGCCGGCGTCTACCATAAAACGTATTTCTTCCTCGGTAACGGAATCGCCCGATTCGTTTCCGGAGATCCTGAACAGCTTTGAGAGCAGTGCGGTAATGCCGTCAGTCAGTGCGATAACAGGTGCTGTGAATATCATCAGCAGCTTCACCGCAGGAGCACATCTCACTGCAAATGAGTCGCCGAGCAAATTGACAGCGGCATTTTTGGGGAGATTGTCGCCCAGAATGCTTATTATCAGAACTGCGGCTAATATGACAGTAACAAAGGATGCAGCCTCTGCAGCAAGCTTTACACCGAAAAGTCCGGTGAAAAAGCCGGTCAGGGGCACATGATACAGATATACCGACAAATAGGATATAAGTATTACACCTGTGATCCTTGCGGCTGAAAAAGCCGTGTGCAGCCGCATGGGAGATGAGAGCAGATCAAAAAGAAGCTTCTTGCTTCCGCTTTCGTTTTCGTAAGAATGCACCTTTGCATCGCTTATCTCCGTAACTGCCGCTTCACAGGCAGAATAAAATGCTCTGAGCAATATCAGAACGGCAATAATGGCAGATCCTGTTAAAATATGACTCCCGTCAGAATCCATAACCGACTTCCTTTCGTATTGTGCTATGCTTGTACAATAATTGAGTACGCACACGTATAGATGATACGTAAATTATACACTAAATCGCAACTGTTGTCAACGTGAAAACAATATATTCTGCATTGAATCTTTAAGCATTAATTCGGTTAATTTGACCGAAAAATCACAATTTGAACATAATTGCTCCGAAAAGATTACAAAAGCAGCGGCATCTGTTACGGCTCTGTAATATCTAATTGATGTTTATACCGATTTTTGACATATAAAAATGTGCAAAAATCTGTGTTCTGCCTATTCCATTTTCTGAGATGATGTGATATAATATAAAAGTATCATATCGAAAGGATAAACGGAGATGAACAAATACAAGAAGCTTTTCGGAAATACGCTCATATTCGGGATAGGCTCCATGGGTACAAAGATACTGGGCTTTATTCTCGTTGCTCTTTACACAAGAGTAATGACAAAGAGCGAATATTCCACAGCTGACCTTATATATAACACTATTAACATGCTGGTGCCCCTGGTAACGTTCAGTATGGCTGACGCCGTTGTCAGATTCGGAATGGATAAGGGCTATGACAATCGCAGAGTGTTTACCGCAGCTAATCTGTGTGTTCTTGTGGGTATGGCTGTATTCGCCCTGTTCACACCTCTTGTTGCTTCCAATGATACTATCGGAAAATACAGCTTTCTTTTGTATGTCTGCTGCTATTTTTCCTGCTTCCGTCAGATAGCTTCTCAGTTTGTCCGTGCAAGGGGACTTGTTAAGCTGTTTGCCGTTGACGGTATCATTACTACGCTGATACAGGTAATATGCAACCTTATTTTTCTTCTTGGTTTCAAGCTGGGAGTTACGGGATATGTGCTGTCCATTATCCTTTCGGACGCATGCTCCCTTGTATTCCTGACATTTATGGCTTCTCTGAATAAATTCCTTGACAAGCGGTTTATTAATGCAAAGGTACTTGCGGAGATGCTTGTTTTTGCTGTGCCTCTTATCCCCACATATCTGCTCTGGTGGGTAACATCCGCATCGGACAGATGGTTCGTTATCGGCATGGTGGGAAGTGAGGATAACGGCGTTTATTCCGCTGCATACAAGATACCCACTCTGCTCATGCTTGTTACCACGATATTCTATCAGGCATGGCAGATGTCCGCCATTGAGGAGCGTGACAGCAGAGATCTGGGAAGGTTTTATCAGGGTGTGTTCGGAGCATATTCATCCCTTATATACATCGGTGCTGCAGGACTTACCCTTTTTGTAAAGCCATTCACGGCTATCCTTGTGGCAGATGAATTCATGGATGCTTATCTTTATACTCCCATACTGATAATTGCAATGGTGTTCCAGTGCTTCTGTCAGTTCCTTTCATCGGTTTACACCACAAAGAAAAAATCTGTCAACTCCTGCCTGACAGCACTTGTTGCGGCGGCGGTGAATGTGATACTGAATCTTGTCCTCATACCTAAGTATCAGGTCTACGGAGCGGCTATAGCAACGGCTGCGGCTTATTTCGCATGCTTCGCTGTGAGATTGTTCGATGCAAGGAAGTTCGTGCCCTTCCGTGTGGATTATCTCAGATTCTTTGTCAATACTGTAATAATAGTATACATGAATGTGCTTGTGATCAAGCAGCCCAAACTCAGTCTCCTGCAGCTTATTGTCCTGTTTATCGTGATACTTGCGTATAATTTCAAGGCTGTGCTGAAAACTCTTGCAAAGCTGCTCCGTAAAAAGAATACAACTAAGATGGTCGGCAAGGCATGACGCTCAGAGGTATCGTAAAAAGCTTCGGGGACAAGGCAGTGCTGAAAGGCATTGATTTAGATATCCCCCGGGGCGGAGTAACATGGATAATGGGTCCTTCAGGCTGCGGAAAAACCACTCTGCTGCGTATCATAGCAGGGCTGGAACAGGCTGACGGAGAGATCGCTCAGCGTCCTGAGGGACGTGTCTCAATGGTTTTTCAGGAGCTCAGGCTTTTTGAGGAGCTTAACGCCGCAGAAAATTGTGCTCTTGCAGCAAAGCATATTAAGCACAGCGAAATATGCCGTGTGCTTGAAGAAACGGGACTTTCCCCTGAGGATATCAGCCGTCCCGTAAAAAAACTCTCCGGCGGAATGAAACGGAGGACGGATATCTGCAGGGCTTTATGTTCAGAATCGGAGCTGCTCCTTATGGATGAGCCCTTTTCGGGACTTGACGCAGAAAGCAGGGAAAGGACTGCAGGTCTTATCCTGAAAATGCAGAACGGACGTACTGTTGTGGCTGTTACCCACGACCCCGAAGATACAGTGCTTATCAAGGGGAAGGTCATTTATATGAATGACGGTAAGATAGAAAAATTGTAATTATGCACAAAAAATGAACAGAAACTTCCATGAGTTTGTCTTGCCGAATTTTAATATTCTATAGACAAACTCATGTTTTTTTGGTATAATAGTATGTGTATAACTATGTAATTTTATCCGCAAAAGGAATTTTGCGGAAGATATACAGACCCGATCACTCTGGAAAGGACAGTACACCGATATGGACTTCAACACTCAAAGAAGAATAGTCAAGGCACTTGAAGCAAAGGGAAAAAATCCTCTGCTTTTCATTCCATGCCTTATTGCAAAATACGTTGTCATTGCCGTGCTCACGATCATGAGAGCGGTGGATATGGCTTTATCCGACAAGGAGGGCAGATTCCTGGGAATACGGAAAAAGGAAAGAAGCGGTGCTTCATCCGCCGACAGATTCCGTGAACAGGAAGCCGAAATGCTCCGCAGTAAAAAGGCTGAGGAGGAAACGGGCTTCACCGAAAGAGAACTGAGGAAGATAAGAAGCTCCCTTCCCTACAGACCTCTCTGGATGCGTACTGTCTCCTTTGTCATGGCTTTTGTTATCATGGGATTCATCAGCCCCGATCTTGTATCGGCTGCGGTGGTGAATGGCGGAAAAAAGGTAGTTGACTCAATGAACACCATCACAAAGGAGCTTTTTGATGAAGTAAGAGCAACTGTTTCCGAGATCGATATGAGCAGCAATTATAAGTATGATGATACATATGCAGTTCATCTGGGCAACAATGCTGTCAGCAATATGCCTTCACTGACTACCATCACGCTGGGATATTCTCACGGAATGCTCTTTTCTGACGGCAACTTCGAGAATATCGCTCCCAATGCGTCTATTTTCGTAAAAGCCGATACCAAGGAGGATTATGAGGATTTCCGTGAGCTGATGAACGGAAAGATAGATGAACGTTTTATCTGGGATAAGGACAACTACGCTTACAATGAGATCCCCGATCCTGTAAGTAACCTTAAGCAGTACAGCGGTGCGGGAAAAATAGTTCTTACCTGGGATCCTGTTTCCGATGCTGACGGATATTATGTTTACTCATATGCTAATAACAACGGCAAATATTCGGAGCCTGTTACCAAGGTTACAGCGGATAAGGCATATAATTCCGAGCTGGACAAGTGTATCGCAGAGGTCAAGGAACAGACAGCCGCAAACTTCTATGCTGTCAGAGCATATAAAAACGTCACGCTGGATTATTACAATAACAAGGTCGTAACAATTGGCGGCAGGTATTTCAACAGGCTGGATGAAAGCCTGAAAGCAAAAACTAAGGGTACGCCTACCCTTGAGGCAACTATGAGCAACAACAAGGTTACGCTGACAGTAACCAAGGGAGAGGCAAAGGCAGACTATGCGGATTACTACATTCTCTTTTACAGCAACAGCACTTTGGGCAACGGTTTTGAGCCGTGGGTGACATTTACCGAGGAAGATTTTGAAAACGGTGTTTATACATGCACAAACTGCCCCGATTACGATGGCGATTCAATTTCATATCAGGTGATCGCATACTATGATCCCATGAATATCGGCAGCAGGGAATATGAAGAAAAGGATTCCTCTGACGCATATTATACCACTGCACGCTCCAAGATGGCAGACATCAGCGGTGCAGTGCTGAATTCACCAAGAAATGTTCGTATCAGCAATCTTGATACCATGGCAAGCGACCAAAGCTGGGTGGTTCAGTGGGACGCTCCTGAGGACACAGCTAATATTGCTGTGACATACAATGTCAGCGTAAACGGCAGACGTATCTCTACGGACCTTCCCGGAAGAACATGCAGGATACCCTTCTCCTCAATTGAGATCGCTCCCGAAGAAAAGCTTGTATTCTCCGTTACAGCAGTTGCCGAGAATATGACAAGCGGACCCGCAGCTACCTGCGAGCTGAGCACTAAGGGTACTTACGTTATTTTTGAGAAGGCTATAGGCGGAAACGGCAGAGTTACCGTGACCTTTGAGGAAGTAACCGATGCAAGATACTACACCGTTCACTATATTGAAGAGGTCACAGAGGGTACAGCCTCCGAAAAGACTGTAGCTTTCAAAAAGGATGACCCCAAGTGTGAAGTAAGCGGAAAGAAGATATCCTATCCTGTTGAAGGGCTTACAAACGATGTGCGTTACACTTTCTGGATAACCTGTGACGCTCCTTCGGTACTCTATGATTCAGTCAGACTTAGTGCAGTTCCCTCCGAGGCTCCTCAGCCTCCCTCATGGGTAAAGGCAAGAGCTTTTGAGAACGGAGCAGAGATAACCTGGGATATTGTTCATCTGGACGGAACGGATGACCCCGTTGACGGATATTTTGTTACTATCCGCAGCCAGGCAGGTGAGTATATCCTTAACAAGGAAAAGGTAGTGGGCAAAAACAGCCTTATGTCTCCCAAGCTTGAAAATGATATGGTGTACTATGCCGAGGTCTACTCCTACATAATCAAGAATCAGGATGATCCCCCCATATCCAGCACCACGTCTACACGTTCACCAAACTTTACACCCACAATTACCGTTGATGCCCCCGTTGGTATTTCAGCTCAAGCCCAGGAAACATCCGCATCCATCAAGGTTCAATGGTCTCCTGTAAAGAACGCAAGCTACTATATTGTTTACAGAACAGATGCCAAGGGTCAGATCACAAATACCGAGCAGCTCAAAACTACATCCTATGAGGATAAAGAGGTTGCAAACGGTGTGAAGTATACCTATTATGTCATCGCATACAGAATAGATAATGGTACTACATATCAGAGTGAAAAGAGCGATACAGCTTCCGCTACGCTCAGCTCTTACGTGGGAATCGCACAGGGTCTTACTGCAGCAGGCTCGGATGGTGCCATAACCCTTACTTGGACTGCTACCCCCAATGCTGACGGTTACAAGATATATTTTGCAGCAATAGACAGCGATGAATGGACCCTGCTTGCGGATATCCAGGAAACAACATATGTTCATTCCGGTCTGAGAAACGGAACCGAGTATAAGTACAGAGTAGTTCCATACAGACTTGTTAACGGCGAGCCCGTTACAAACCCATTTGAACCTTCAACGGTTTCAGGTGTGGCAGGCTCAGCCTTCCCCGCTCCTCTTGATTTTGATGCGGTTGCGGGAGACGGTCAGGTAACTCTTACATGGACTGAGGTCAAGAATGCGGAAGGATATCAGGTATATCTTGTGGGTGCAAACGGCAATCTTATCGAGGTAGACCGTGTTACCAAAACCAAGGCTATCCATGTGGGCCTTACAAACGGAACTGTCCTTACCTATAAGGTAAGAGCATTCAAAACGGTCAACGGAGTGCTTGTTTTCGGCGATTTCTCCATTGCAAAGACTGTTACGGTGGGCGTTCCTCTTAATGCCCCGGCAGACCTTGTTGCAACTGCGGGAGATACAAAGGTAGACCTTAAATGGAGCAAGGTCGATGGTGCAGAGGGCTATGTGGTCTACATGTATAACACCAATACATTAAGCTTCACTCCCATTACTATAGTCACTACTCCAACGTACACTCACACAGGACTTATCAACGGCAGATCCTATACATACATGGTGGCTGCCTACAAGATGATAAACGGTGAAGCAAAGTACAGCGGATATTCCCTTGCGGTAACTGCTGTTCCCGTTGGAAAGGACAGCGGCAATACGGGCAACACGGGAAATACGGGCAATACGAGCAATATCGGAACCGACAGCAATGCAGGAGTAAGTGATTACCGCATTTACATCACAGGTACAACCCCCTATGGAATGTCAAACAGCAACCTTATTTCCGCATTCGCAGAAAAGGGTGCCTTTGATAAGGATGTTGATGTAAGATTTACTCTGTCGCCCGAAACGGTAAGCACTATACAGAATGTCATTGATTATTACGGTGAGGGTCTTGACAGCTTCATGATATATCCTATGGATATATCTCTTTACGAGCATGACACGGACAAGAAGATAGCTCCCAATCCCGGATATTACATTACACTGACAATACCCGTACCGGATGAGCTGCTTGAATACTCCAACGAGATAGATGTAATACATATTTCAGAGGAGAACAGACTTGAGATCCTTCCTATGGTGCTTCTGGATGTTGGCGGAGTAAGATGCGTTCAGTTCACAGCTAACAGCTTTTCTCCCTATGCTTTTGTGGTATACAGACCCGGCGGAGGGCTTCCCACTGACGAGGATATGATGACAGGTGCAGCACAGGCTGTACAGGGCACAGCTTCCGCAGCAGCTGCTTCGGCATCGGTATTCTCTATGAGATGCACCGTGCTTCCCGAGATATACAGGAGACGCAGAAGAGGCGTTGTCTACAGGATAATCGGTAAAAACTAAAATTTCAAGGGGACTGCTGAGAGATCGGCAGTCCCTTTTTTATTCATAAAGAACAAAATTATGTTGAAATCATACAGTGAATGTGGTATAATAACATATATAGTACTAATAACCATTTAACCTATGGATAAAATACGGCGGCTATAATGCGTCCTCTC
>JBJERX010000073.1:0-12982 GCA_051882495.1 Huintestinicola sp.
TTGTCGCTTGAAATGACGGCTTTACCACGCTTGGTGTATATTTACTGACAAGATTTCTGACGGCTAATATTTTTATGCAATAGTTAATTTACTTGCAAACTGTTCCATACATTCTATTTTTCTTTCCATCGAAGAATGAACATATAAATTCAGCGTGATATTAACAGAGCTGTGACCAAGGAGTTCGGAAAGAGTTTTTATATCTGCACCCGCAGCAATACATCTCGTGGCAAATAAATGACGAAGTGAGTGGAAATTTATTGACGGTAATTGATTTTTTTGAAGAATTCTTTTAAATCTATACTGCATTGTTCTCGGCTCAATTATCTTTGCAGTACCCGATAGGAAGTATGAATTACAATCACATTTATGTTTTGCCAATATAGGAATAATAAAATTAGGCAATGGAATTATCCTTTCAGACGACTTGCTTTTAGGTGTGCTTATCTGTAAATGTGATTTTCTGTTCTGTCTGTCGTATGTACGCTGTACAGTTTGGCTGACGGTAATATATTTTTCGTCAAGATTAATATTATTCCAAGTCAATGCACACAGTTCGCCAATTCTTATCCCTGTTAAAAGTGCAAGCAAAATACCAACAGATGTATTATCATTTTTATAAGCAAGACTGCTAATCAATTTTGATGTTTCGGCGTTGTTTAATATCCTGCGTTCCTTGTGACTATCTCTTTTAGGCGTATCAATGCTTTCACAGATATTTTTCACACCAAGCAGCTTATGTGCAAATAAACATATTGAACGAACAACAAAAAATATATCGGAAATATAGCTGCATGAAAGCTTTTCAGCCGTCAACTTTTGAATGAAACTTTCAAAATCATAAGAGGTAATATTATCATAAATACTACCGCCAAACACAGGTAAAATATGCTTATTCAGCTTGATTTCATATGTGTTAATTGTAGATTCCTTAACGGTGTTTCTCTTGCTTTCAAACCATTTTTTTGATATTTCTCCAAAAGTAAGCTTACAAGGAAGAACATCATCAATAATACTTGCCTTTTTCTCGTTAAGCTTTCTTTTAACCTCACTGTAACTGTGACCATATATGGAAATATATTTCGCTTTACCGTTTATAGTTTTCCCGCATTTATATCGACCTTCCCAACGTCCGTCCTTCCTGTGATATATGTTTTCGCCTCTTTTTGACATAGCATTTACCTCCGATATGTACCATAATTCTGACGGCTAATTATTTCATTACCTAAATGTTTTGTAACATTGCACAATATATATCGGCGCTGTTTGGAAGTAATTACAAGTGGATAGAGCTAAATTTTAATAAAATTATGCCGATATATATATTGACAAAATACGCATTAATTTGATATAATATAAATTGTACATATTAATATAGTTTAAATAAAGCGTATTTGTAAATATTAACTATTTGTACTCTATCGCAAAATTATATATTTTGCGAAAAATTACGGTTAATTTCTCTTGCGTCCAAGAATAAGCGGTCTATGATCGTTTTACCGATATATCGGATCATGGACTAAAGAGTATTATACATTCCCATGGCAAAAACGGCGTTTTAAGGCGAAAGCTGACCTGAATGCCAAGACCACTTTTGTGGAGCGAAGCTTTTATGCAGGCAATATGCCAAGGTTAATCCGTATGATGATTTTCAGGTGTTAATTATGAGTAGTGAAGTCGTTACTAAAACAATCTGGCAATTCAGCGAAAAGCTTGATGCCGAAACTATGGACTTTCTGCGTGGAATTGCATCTGATTACAGCAAGGTGAAAAATTATGCATATAACCGTTACTCGGGAATAAAAAGCATAGACAAGCTTGTTCCCGGTTATGAAATACTCAACGAAATGCGTGCAGGAGGTATGAGGCAGCAGCTTAACCTTCCTGTTGTGTATTTCGAAATGGCTTTATTTGAAGCTATCTGGGATATAAAAGCTATGTGGCAGAATCTGAAGAACAAAATAATCTCGCTTGCTAATCAGAACGAGGATTTGTCTGATGATGATAAAAGCTATATTCGGCTTGTAATGAAGATAAATAGTGTATATTCTGCTATTCTGAATGATCGTCAATATGATATGCCACAGAAGGCGGCGAAACTTAATATTGATGTAAAAAAGCTGAACAACAGAATAAAACGTTTGACAAGAAAATATAAAGTATCTCCCGTATCGGAGGCATCAAATACATTTCGTGTGACTCCCGGGGGATATTCATATAAAAATGGAGGCATACGTCTTGTCAGCAGAGTGGACAGAAAAAGAGTGTTTATTCCGCTGAGAGATGCAACGCCTTTTAAACGACAGCTTAATATAATTGTGATGGATGACTATATTAAGATTGCTATACCCGTTGATAAAGAGATAGATATTCATCATGACTATTGTACCACAATATACGCTCATATTGGCTGCAAAGACATGATTACTTTATCCAACGGAGCTGTATATGGTGCCGATTTGAATACACTTGTGCTGCCCGAAACCGAAAGACTGGCTGATAAAAACCGTGTACGGCATAAGACATATTCGGTTTATTCACAATGTATTGAAAGCGGAGATATAAAAAAAGCAGAGCGAATACAGCTGAATAATCTTGGAAAGGTTAAATATGATAAGCAAAAGCAAAAAAAACGTGCTGAAACTATCACATTTATCAATACCGCACTTAACAAAATGCTCGAAACCGAAAAGCCGGCAAAGATTGTTATCACAGCACCTATTAAGCATTTTAACATGAATAAGTATTCTAAGCAGACAAAGAAAATGTTTACAAGGAGTTTTTCAGGCGTTATTCGTGAACGGCTCAAGGATAAGTGTATTGCAAATGGTATAGAATTGATAGAGATCAATTCAAGAGATACCGGAGCAATATGTTCGAGCTGCGGTGAAAAAGGAATCAGAAAAAATTTGGTGTTCTATTGTGAAAAATGCAATCTGGAAATCTCCAGTGCTTTGAATAGTGCAAAAAATATTGAAAAGAAATATCAGAAACAATAACTACGGGAGCAAAAAATATGCGCAAGTTTATGAAAAAAAGCATACTTGAAATTTTTCAGACAATGTATGAAGCTCACAGAAACATAAAACAGTTTATTGAAAAGAAAAATTTTGAGAATGCAAATATAATTCTTGGTGACTGTCAGAATACTGCCATTCAAATCGGTGAGGCTATTGAAAGCTCCGAGGGAGAAGGCTTTGTTACTGTATCCTATCTTGAGGAATACTGTGAAGCTGTTTATGAGGTTTCTGCGAGCATTTCGGATAATTACAACGGAAACAAGGCGCAGAAAGTGCTTGATAAGTTGCTGATAAAAGCCGAAAACAGTGTTAAGAATGATATTAGAGTTAGGCTTGAGATAGTGTTTTGCCCGTACAAGGCGAGTATGTGGGATTCGCTGGAGAGTGTTTGGAAGGCTGCCGATGAGGATCCCGATTGTGATGCTTATGTTGTGCCTATTCCCTATTATGACCGCAATCCCGACTACTCATTCGGCGAGTTTCATTATGAGGGTGGGGAGTTTCCGTCAAATTTGCCAGTTGTGCATTACGAGACTTATAAATTTGATTTGATGAAGCCCGATATCATCTATATCCATTCACCGTACGATCAGTATAATAATGTGACATCTGTTGACCCCCGCTTTTATTCCTATGAATTAAAAAAATATACGGATATGCTTGTGTATATCCCATACTACGTTGTTGCACATGAAAATATAAATGAGTCAATGTTCAATAATTCTGCCTGTCTCCATGCGGATCGTGTAATTCTTCAGTCAAAGCCTTTGAGAGAAAAATATATCGGATTATACAGTAGGCTCACCGATACCGATCGATCTGAGCTTCAGCGCAGATTTGTTGCTCTCGGTTCACCGAAATTTGACGCGATAGTGAATGCCGATAAGAATGATTATATTATCCCCGATGAGTGGAAAAACATTATAGGCGGCAGAAAGATAGTGATGTACAACACATCTATTTCTGCTGCGCTTGCCGATACCGGTCGTTTTATGGAAAAACTTTGGAAAACTATTGAATATTTCAAAGGCAGCCTTGAATATGCTCTCTGGTGGCGACCTCATCCTCTGCTTTGCTCGACTATAGAAAGTATGCGTCCTCAGTATCTGGACGAATACAGAAATATCGTATCCATGTACAGGCAGGGAAAGGCAGGTATATATGACGACACCCCTGAGCTACAAAGGGCGGTTGTATTAAGCGATATGTATTACGGTGATTACAAAAGCAGCGTAGGAATAATATACTGCGCGACGGGCAAGCCAATAATATCTGCTCATATTGACCGCGATGGAGAGATATCATCATTCGACCGGGACAAGCTCGAACATTTAAGAGACAACAGCACGCTTGATGTATTGAAACGAAACGAGAATAATGATGGTACTGCGGGCATACATATCCACAATTTCATTAAAGGCGAGGTAACAAAGTGACAAAGAAAGTATCTGTTATCATTCCTGTATACAATGCTGAAAAATATCTGTGCGAAACGCTCAAATGCCTGCTGGAGCAGGACTATCCCGATTATGAAGTCCTGGCGGTTAACGACTGCTCCACAGACGGGTCCGCAGGGATAATAAACGAGTTTGCGGAAAGGTTCAGAGAAAAAAACACCGATCTTATCCTTGTTGATAGACCTGTAAACGGCGGACTGTGTGCTGCAATAAACTCGGGTATCGAGAGAGCCGAGGGCGGATATTTGTGTTTCCCTGATGCTGATGATGAAATCGCTTCGGATTACATATCGTCTATGATGAAGGTCCTTGAGAAGGAGCCTTCTAAAAAATGGGTGAGATGCGATTATACCATAGTCCTTGAAGAGGAAGGGCGGGAATATGATGTTCACCTTCCCTCAAAGAGCGTTTATAAAAACGATTATTTTGATTTTGTTTCCAAATTCATTCCCCATAATGTCTGGAATATGATAGTTGAGCGGGATTATTTTGAACGTTGCATCGGCAGTCGGATATATGATTCTCGCCTCACTCAGGAATGGTCCTTGCTTATCCCTCTCAGCTATCATTCGGATTATTCAAGGTGCCATAAGGTGCTTTACAGGTATCACATAAGAAGGAATGCAATGTCATCATGGCAGAATAAGGATATAGAGTCTGTTATCGAGCATTTTGATGCGCTGGAACAGTTAAATCTTATTATTACAGACAGCCTGAAATGTGATGACGAGGAGCTTATCGCTGTATCGAAGAGAACGCTGAAAATTTACTATCACCTGATGAAATATAAAAAATATGCTCAGAAGTCATATGATGAACAGGCGGACAGGGAGCTGGAGAAATTATATGCAGCTTCGTATGACCTGACAGACGGGGAATTTGCTGCAAGGATAAATGAACCCGATCTTTACGTCAGAGTTGTATTCGACAAGCTTCTGGGAGCGGATACGGGCAGCGCGGAGCTGCGGTATGACGAATATAAGGAGCTTTTTAAAAGCGGCTTTGTGGTTTTATATGACAAGCCCGGAAAAAAACTGATGACCGCTCTGACTGCGGCTTACGGAGAACCTGTCAAGGTAATATATCATTCCGACTACGATGCGGCTCAATGGATCTCGGCAGTAAAAGTATGCCTTATTGAAAATTCACGGATATACAAAGACATTATCGACAGAGACTTCGGATCAGCGGAACGATACTTTGATTACCGTGATATTCGTGAGTCCCTTCGGGGATGGGCTGCAAGAGAGGTGGTAATGTGAGCTTTGGTTGGGAAGCCTTTGAAAAGGGTGCAAAGGGAAAAAACATAGTTTGTTATGGCGCGGGGGTCAATGCAGTTCTGATGCTGATGAAGGAGAGCTTTCGTCCTTATCTTGATAATGTGCTGTTCTTTGTTGACAGGGATACGAGAAAGGCAGGTACCCGACTTGTATCGGGCGGAAGAAGCTATGAGATAAAATCAGCAGATGTGCTTGATGATATCGGCTCGGATACCATCGTTCTCGTTACCATTGCAGACTATATCACTGTGGGTAAAATGCTTGACGAAAAAGGGATAACGTGGTATTCCTGGACCGTTATTTCAGCCGATATCAGCTTCTCACAGCTTGAAGAACGTGCGGTATACGACGAGAAAAAGTATTTCCTCTTAAATACTCCCGATTATATGAATCTGGGAGATCATGCCATCACTGTTGCCGAAAGCCGATACTTGAATGAGAATTTCGGAGAATTCTCCGAGCTGGGCTCGAATGTTTGTCATATCGACGGGTTAGGACGATTAAAAAGCTTTGTCAAGCCGTATGATGTGATATTTGTTCAGGGCGGCGGGAATATGGGCTCATTATGGAGAATGTGTGAGGAAAATATCAGAAATATCGTGAGGACCTTCCCCGATAACAGGATAGTTATTTTCCCTCAGTCGGTCTATTACGGAAACTCCGAAGAAGAGGCGTCATATTTTGCCCAATCACAAGAGGTATACAACGCTCATAAAGACCTTCTCATATGTTCAAGAGACCGGCGGAGCTTTGACTTTGTGAACAGGTCATATAAGTGCGGCTCAATGCTGCTGCCCGATATGGTGCTGACTTTAGAGCATAACAAGAGAGCGGAGCGCAGGGGGATAGGCTTGCTCCTGAGAGATGACAAAGAAAGGCTGATACGAGAAGACTACCGAATTAAGGCTGAGCTTGCTGCAAAGAAACTTGGCATGGAGCTGAAACTCATCACTCATCACCCTGCTGCCGACCCATGCGTCAGACATATGCTTATAGATGAGCTTCTTGACGTCTATTCTTCCTGTGAGCTTGTCATCACAGACAGGCTTCATGGTATGATATTATCTGCTGTTACAAATACTCCGTGCATTGCCTTTGATAACAGCTATCATAAGGTTTCTGATATGTATAAGACCTGGCTTGGGGATTGCGAACACATAACCGTGTCAGAACCGCTTGATGAAGCTGCATTAGCTGAGTTAATTGAGGCAAAAACACACCGTGAGTATCGGGGATTTGATCCCGGGATATACAGAAAAGAATTTGATAGGCTTACAGCTTATTTAAATAACTGAATTGCTTATAGGAGAGATCGCTATGTATAAAATAAAGAGATTTTTTGACTGCCAGGTGCCTGTTAATCTTTGCAATTTCGAGTGCGATTACTGTACTGTCGGTCAGTGGAAATTAGTGCAGGGAAAGGGGCCTGATAAGTATACTCCCTTCAAGTTCCCTGTTGAGCAGATGGCTGCTGCGGTGAGACCCGAACGTCTTGGAGGAATATGTGCTTTTAACCTCTGCGGAAATGGGGAAACATTCCTTCATCCCCAGATCATGGACTTTATCGATCTGCTTTTAAAACAGGGACACTTTGTTTCGATAGTATCAAACGGTACCGTTACCACTGCTATCGATCATCTGTGCAGCCTTGATGAGGAGCTTCGTTCCCACGTTTTCATTAAGTTTTCTTTCCATTATACCGAGCTGCTAAAAAGGAATATGCTGGAAAGATATTTTGATAATGTACATAAAGCACATAATGCAGGTCTTTCTCTTACTGTTGAGCTTGTTGCTTCCGATGGAAATGTTCCTTATATTGAGGATATAAAAAAGGTTTGTATGGAAAATCTGGGCGTACTTTGTCATCTTACCGATCCTAGAGCCAATACGACCCACGATATCAGACACCTTACCGAAATGCCTATGGATGAGCATCTCAAGGTATGGAGCCAGTTCGATTCTGCATTGTTTGACTATCGTCAGGCTACATGGGGACAAAAGCGTGACAAGAATTTCTGTTACGGCGGCGTCTGGTCATTTAACCTTGGACTTGGAAACGGACGGCTTAAACAGTGCTACCGAAATTCCGATACGGTGCAGTTTATTTTTGATAATGTTGATGAGCCGATACATTTTATTCCAAGAGGTCATTTCTGCTCATTTCCTCACTGCTTTAACAGCCATGTATTTGATTGTCTCTGTGGTGTTATCCCGGAGATCAGCTCTCCCTATTATATAGAACTCCGCAACAGGGTGCTTCCCGACGGCACCGAATGGATAAAGCCTGCTTATAAGGATATTTACAGTCACAGAGTCTGTGAAAACAATACCCCGTATACAGAAGAAGAAAAACTTTATGCTGACGGTGTAATGCGCCTTCAGAACAATATCGAGCCTGATGAGGCATTCAGGTCGCTCATTACCGACTGCTTTAACAAGATTTCGGAAGAAAGGTCCATAAGCATTTACGGAGATAATAATGCAGCCGAATGGATAAATGCTAACCTTGATATGAAAAAGTATGAAGCAGGCAATAAAGATAAGATGATAATCGTTACAAACTTTTCCGATTTTGCACAGATCAAGCCGGAACTCAGCAAGGAATCAGAGGCTGAGATAATCAGTATCGTTGATGTGCTTTCAAGGAGCAGATAATGAAACTCCATCTTTCTATTGATGATGTGATATATTCGCTGATGAACTTGTGCAGTCAGGCTCCGGATTCGGTTTTTGATATTCCGTTCTGGCACTTATTAAGGGATCTGAATGAAAAATATGGTGCGATTTTTACGATCTATGCTTTTGAAAATTACGCCGAGAGCTTTCATGTTAATTGTATCCCAAAGCAGTATTGGACAGAGTTTGCTGATTGCAAATTTATTCGTTTTGGCTTTCATGGTGTATTTCGCAGCGAAAAAAACTATTTATTTGAAAGACAATGTACTGACTTCTATTCATGCTTTCCTGAAACATTGATAGCAGATACGATTCGTCTTCACAGATATGAGGCGGATTTTTCGATGATTGGTATATTGAGAAGATATGGCGTTTCTACCATACTCTGCAGGGAAGATGAAAGCAGGAAGATCAATGATTTTCCACCATCATATATGTTCACTGAAAATGAGGAAAAAAGAATAGGTACAGTACCTGTCAAGATAAATGGGATAAGTTTTGTAAAAACTAGTCTGAGAATAGAACTGCATGAAAAAAATCAGTTGCTGCAGGAACTCAATGATATTATTTCTAAAAGTTCCGATGATGCAATAATTGCTGTTTTTACCCACGAAAAATTTGTAAGCGAATACTCGGATAGTATTGAAGCGGTCTGCAGACTGGTCAATAATTGCAGTGACATTGATTTCACATTTTGAAGGAAGGGATAGTTATTAAAGCTATACTTATGGCTGCCGGAAGAGGCTCAAGGATAAGCCGAGAGATCGAAAGCAAATGCAAATGTACGCTTGATATAGGCGGGGTTTCTCTTATCCAGCATACTGTGGAGATGCTTCTCAACAGAAACATTGAGGTGCATATAATTGTGGGATTTAATAAGGAACAGATCATAGACTGCCTGAAAGATTACCCTGTACATTTTCATTATAATGCTTTCTATTCTGTTACCAACAGCCTTGCATCTCTATGGTTTGCAAAAGAGGAATTGTCGGGTGACTGTATCATTCTGGGCAATGCCGATGTATTCTGGGAGGACGATCTGCTGGACGTTCTTCTTGAGGATAAGCGCGATTGTGTGATGCTATGCGATTCAAGCAGAGTTGAGCAAGGGGATTATCTTTTCAAAGTAGTTGATGAAATGATAGTTGATTACGGAAAGGGTATGAGCAGCCAGCGCGCTACTGCCGAATATGTCGGGATAGCTATTATCCGCGATGATATGATAGCCGAATGTAAAAAAAGGCTTGAGCTGCTTATCGACAAGCAAAAATGTCATGACTGGTGGGAACAGATCTTTTACAGTATGACGGACGAAAGACCGATATGGGCGCACGATATTAACGGGAAATTCTGGGCTGAGATAGATTATATCGAAGACTATGAAAGGATCCTGAAGTATGTGGAGGACAATTATGAAGCCAAAAATATCTGTTGTGGTTCCGTGCTATAATTGTGAGGGATTTGTGGGAAGATGTCTTGAGAGCATTTTAAACCAGTCATATACCGAGCTTGAGTTAATCGCTGTCAACGATGGCAGCACGGATAATACCGATGACGTTATCCGTAGGTATCTGAGCGACGGGAGAGTAAAGTATATCAAGCAGCCTAACGGCGGCGAGGCTGCCGCAAGAAACACGGGCATTGAAGCTGCTTCCGGTGAGTTTATCGGCTTTGTTGATTCCGATGACTATATTGACCCGCAGATGTATTCCAAGCTGTATGAGGCTTTATGTGAAACAGGCTCTGATATGGCGGCGGCTAACTATAATCAAGTCTATGATGACGGTACGGTCAAGGCCGCATACTCAACTATGTCAGGCAGGGTGTTTGATATTCGGGAGGATGTTCTTTCATACTGGGTAAGGGTTTGTGCAGCTTCACATCCGAATAATTATGTATGGTCCCGCCTGTACAGGACTGAGGTTATCGGAAGGTCGGGGATAAGATTTGAAAAGTATGTGCACAGTGCAGATACATTGTTCAATTTTAAGCTGCTGCCGTTTATCGGTAAATGTGTTCTTGTAAATGAAGGACTGTACAATTATGTTCAACGGGCAGGCTCGGGAATACATACAGTCGCTGTAAAAAAGAACATTGCCGAGCTGTATGCTGACACCTTCCAGGAGCTGGCGGATTATTACAATGATAATCACTATGACAATTTCAAGTGTGTTCTTCCCATTCACGCATATACAAGAATGAAAAATGTATTTTTCTATTCAAGACTTGCAGGAATTTCCGATGAGGATATCATCTCAAATCTTGTTGAAAGTTGGAAGGACAGAGATATATTTAAGTATTTCCTGGGTGAAAAAATATGAAATATGCGGTAGTAACAGGGTCAACAAGCGGGATTGGCTATGCTGTGGCGAAGGTGCTTATTTCCGAGGGGTATTTTGTGTTCCTTAACGGAAGAAAAGCTTTTTCTGCCGATTTTCCGGAGGAGAGCTATATGTTTGTCAAGGCTGATGTATCTGTTCCTCAAGGTGTGGATACGCTTGCCAAGGCCGTTCTGAACAAGACGGACTGCATTGACTCGCTGGTACTTAATGCGGGAGCCACCTGCAGGAAGAGTATGGCAGACATTTCATATGATGATTGGCAGAAGGTCATGGATACAAATGTCAATATGCCCTTCCTCCTTGTGCAGAGGTTTATGCCAAACATTTGCAGGGGCGGGAACGTATTGTTTATCGGCTCCGCAATGGGTGTAAAGCCCCATTCTTCCTCGCTGCCCTATGGAGTATCAAAGGCGGCTGTTATCTCGCTTGCGCAAAATCTGGTCAAAGAGATGCCGGGGATACGTGTCAACTGCATCTGCCCGGGCTTTGTTGATACCGACTGGCAGCTGCAGAAGCCCGAATGGCTCAAGGAAAAAATATCATCCAAGATCGCTCTGAAGCGGTTTGCAAGTCCCGATGAAATTGCCGATATGTGCATTAAGATAATGTCGAACACATATATGAACGGGGCAGTGGTAAATGTTGACGGCGGGTATGATATGGAATAAATTTTTTTGAAGGAGAATTATAAATGTTAAAAGAATTAAAGCAAGCATATAGCCTCTTGAGTGATGATTTATCAAGACAGATCTTTATAAACAGGTTAGGATTTATGTCAGCAACGCAAATTGGTTCCGAATATACAGAGGAAGGTATGAACTGTTTCAGCCGTATGCTGAAATTAGCAAATCTGGATGTGTCTGATTTAAAGATAAAAATAGGAGATAATCCGGTAATTATTTATGGTATAGGTTATTGTTCCTATTTGTTCACTGCTTTTTTTAAAGCATATTTTCCTAATAAAGAAATTACGGCATATTGTGATAGAAGAAATAATGAAGTGTCTCAATTCTTTGGCAAAAAAGTTCTTAGTATTAAACAGACAATCGAAATGTTTCCCAATGCAGTGATCATTATTACTCCGAACTATGTTAAAGATGAAATTGTATCGGAGTTAAGACAAAACGGAGTTTCCGATGATCGAATTGTTTTTGATTATAATAAACTCATTACCACATTTAGTGATGAGTATTTTGATGAGGTGCTGAATTTTTCGGAGAATGAAGTATTTGTTGATGCAGGATGTTGTAATTGCGCTAATTCTCTTGATTTTATAAAACGTTGTCCATCTTATGAAAAAATATATGCATTTGAACCTGACAGTAATTCGTATATGATGTGTAAACAAATAATTCGTGATAAAGCTATATCTAATATTGAACTTCATGACTGTGGATTATGGGATAAAAAAGATACAGCAACTTTTGGCGGCAATGGTTGTCCTCATATTGACTCCAATGGCGAACAAACAATTAAACTTGATACGTTGGATGCTATTGTTAACGGAGCAAAGGTCACGTTTATTAAAATGGATATCGAAGGGTCAGAACTTAATGCGCTTCATGGTGCAAAGAATACTATTGTATCCAATAAGCCTAAACTTGCGATCTGTATATATCATAAACCTGATGATATATGGGAACTTCCGCTGTATATACACGAATTAGTCCCTGAGTATAAAATGTACATTCGTCATTATAGTGCAAAAGCTTGCAGTACAATTTTATATGCAACTATAGAATGATTAATATTTTATTGATCCACAAATTTACTATTGAATTATCTGCTTGCCCCACTGTCGAAATCTGTTGTCAGATATAAAACCTTGTTATTTCTGCATTTTCCTGTGGTTTTCTTCATAGGCTTTCGATAGCAGCTCTGTGTATAAAACTTTAGCTGTTAATTTGTTGAGCATGATTGTCGAAAAAAGGTTTATTATATTCCTAATTTCGCATAGTTAGCAACTGAAAAAACGCTGATAAATATTGTAACAGTGGCATTTTTCAGGCATTTGACGAGGCTTCACATTTTCACATGTTGGGTGAAACAAACTAAAAGTTCTCTACTGAATTCAAAACAGTAGAGGACTTTTTTTATAAAATGCATAGTCATAATCTGCCCAATAAAACATGTGCACAATAAAACTAAATCCTATGACTTTATGGGTAAAAGCCCGCAAGCGGGGAAAAGGTATATACCTTTTCGGA
>JBJERX010000074.1:0-45686 GCA_051882495.1 Huintestinicola sp.
CTGCCTGCGAAATTTCTATGCAATCTGACGAAAAATCTGACTTCGCATATGAGGCCTATAGTTTTTAGAGGTGACCTATAGAAATTGCAGACATTCAGCTCACACAAAACCATAAACGCAAGTTTTTGTGTGGCTTCATGTGCAATTTCTCATGTTGTTTACTATGGAAGAAAACCGCAGGAATATGCGGATATTGCAAGGTTTTCTGACGACGGATTTCGACAGCGGGGCAAGCAGGAAATTCAATAGTTAATTGGGGGAGCAATATTGACATACTGTCCGAAAAGATATATAATAAATGAAAATCAAAAAAGAAACGAGGGACCTAAATGAGATTTACATATTGCCCCCACTGCGGAGAGAAGCTTATCTCGAAGGAGATCGGCGACGAGGGAATGATACCCTTCTGCCCGCAGTGCAGTATCCCACTGTGGGATATGTTCACCACAAGCGTAATTGCGGCGGTGGTGAATGAATACGAAGAAATAGCTCTCCTTCGTCAGAATTACGTTTCCGCATACAAATACGTGTGTATTGCGGGTATAATGAAAATGGGGGAATCTGCCGAGGATACTGTTATCCGTGAGGTGGCAGAGGAGACGGGACTTGAAGCGATAGAACTGAGATATATAAAAAGCTATCCCTATGAAAAAAAGGAAATGCTTATGCTTGGCTTTGAGGTCAGGGTGAAAAAGGCTCAGTTCCGGTTGTCGGGGGAGGTCGATTCCGCAGAGTGGGTAAAGCTTGAAGATGCCCCCATGATGCTCCGTGAGGGCGGTGTGGCATGGCAGCTTGTTAATGAGGTTATCCGCAGAAGAAGCGATCTGACCCAATAAAAACGCTCCCGGTTGATTTGCATTGTACCGGGAGCGTTCTTATTGGTTATAAGTATAGGTATTAGAGTCCCTCGGGATTCATCTTTATGAATCTCCAGCTGTCCTCGCACATTTCGGGAAGCTCACGCTCTGCCTTCCAGCCAAGCTCATTAAGTGCCTTGGATGGGTCTGCATAGCACTCTGCTATATCTCCTGCACGGCGGGGCTTGATGTCGTAGGGAATATCTACTCCGCTTGCCTTGATGAATGCATTTACTACATCCAGAACGGAATAACCGTTGCCTGTGCCCAGATTCCATATACCCACACCTGTCATGCTGCGTATCTTGTTGATAGCCTTGACATGTCCGATAGCAAGGTCTACTACGTGGATATAATCTCTTACTCCCGTTCCGTCATGTGTGGGGTAATCGTTGCCGAAAACACCCAGGCGGGGCAGCTTGCCTACAGCGACCTGCTGGATATAGGGCATAAGATTATTGGGAATACCGTTAGGATTCTCACCCAGTTTGCCGCTCTTGTGAGCACCGATGGGATTGAAGTATCTGAGAAGAGCAATGCTCCACTCGTTATCCGATACGAAGATATCCTTAAGAATGCCTTCTATCATAAGCTTTGTTGAGCCGTAGGGATTTGTTGTGGAGAGGGGGAAATCCTCCTTGATGGGAACGGTCTTGGGTGAGCCGTAAACAGTTGCAGAGGAGCTGAATACGATTTTCTTGCAGCCGTGATTTCTCATCACATCGCAGAGGATAAGTGTGCCTGTGATGTTGTTATGATAGTATTCGATGGGCTTTCTTACAGATTCGCCTACCGCCTTGAGTCCTGCGAAATGAATAACGGAATCAATATCATTCTCCGCAAAAACCTTTTCAACAGCGTCTCTGTCAAGAAGATCGGCCTCATAGGATCTAAATTCCTTGCCTGTAAGCTCCTTGATTATTTCAAGTGCACGGGGCTTTGAGTTGGAGAAATTGTCAAGAACTACAATATCCTCGCCTGCATTGAGCAGCTCCACACAGGTGTGTGAGCCGATATATCCTGCACCGCCTGTTACAAGAATTGCCATTTTATATCATCCTTTCCAAAATGATTGCTTATACTAATTCTAATACTAATAACCATTTGTTCTATGGATAAAGACGGTGGATAGAATATGCCAAATCAAGGAAAACGACCGCAGACAGGCTTTCGACTGTCAAGGGAGTTTGACGCAGAGTGGGAGTATTATAGCCGCCGTATTTTATCCATAGGTTAAATGGTTATTAGTATAAACCAACCTATAGACAAATACGACAGCTATAATTTCGTCTTTGTCTATAGAACGGTTTAGAATTAGTATTATGTAAATTGATTATATCACAAATCATGACGATTTTCAAGAGAAATAGACAAAAACTTATGACAAAAAGACCCTGCCGTTCCGTAAGGAATAACAGGGTCTGAATCATTCATGCTGTTACTGCCACATGATCTCATTGCTGTGTGCAGCGGGACTGAATTTCGTTGTCAGAGGATAATCGGCAACCTTTTTGTGATGCTTTTTTGCCCATGCCATGGCACCGGCTGAAGCAAGTGCGGCAGTGTCATGCTCATGCTTCATCTTTTCTCTGTGACTAACGATATCATTGTAATAACGCTTGCCGTTAGCTATAACATTGCAGCGGGCACTGAGATATTCGGTTTCGGAAAATTCGGATGTGCCGAAAAGATCCTCAGCCCACTGTTTGCCGTCAATAGTGAACAGCAGCTCTGCAAGCTTCTCGTCAAATGCGAATATATGTTCGTCTGAGCAGTCCTCAAGGTGGCGTACAAGAGTTGACATAAGTGCTTCGCCGTCGCCTGCGTATTCAAGGTCAATGCAGTCTATTGCATCCCAGAAATCTGTTTCGGTAAAAGGCTTTTTACTTTCTGATGTTTTCCTGAAAAGTTCAAATATACTCATTCCGATTCCTCCCGGGAAATGTCGAATAATCACGGATAATGCATAACATCAAAGTTATTAATATATATCATTTTGTTATGCATCTGAGTATATTATAACATATTTCATAAAAAATTCAATAGGTTTTCAAAACTTTTGTGTTTTGATTACAAAAAACGTTAATTTGTACATAAAAGTATTTCTTCATTTGGCAATTTAAACAATTCCTGTTCATAAAGCCTGTAAGTGATTCACTTTGAAGCTGAGTTAATAAGGCTGACAAGCTTATTTATCGTGTAATCCCCGTGCAGGACTGCTGCAGGCTCAAAGGGGATACCTTCATCCTCCAGCTCCTCCGCAAGGGTGATGACGCCAAAGGAATCAAGGACGCCGCTGTCAAGGAGATTTTCATTATGGTCAAATTCGGGAAGCTCATCCCCGCAGGCAGTTCTGAGAAGTTCAATAAAATGTTCTGTTGTCATAGCTGCACTTCCTTATGGTTCTTAGATGTGACCTTATTATACTATTGCTTTGTAGGAATCATTAAGCTTCTGCTCCGAGGATATGACTATTGCTTTCGGAAGCATATAATCCGGGAGCAGAGCTGCCATGTCCGCTCTCAGGCTATCCTGTGAAATGCCCTCGCCCCATACTGTAAGACGGAGATGTGATACGTCTCCGTCCCTGCCGTAAACCGGCTCCAGCAGAGCGTTTTCCGCTCCGCAGCTGCAGGCTGCTGCTTCTATATCTCCCGCTTCTATGCGGTACCCCTTGAATTTTATCATCCTGTCAAGACGGGACAGGCAATAGAGATCCCCGTCCCGGATGACTCCCTTGTCGCCTGTTCTGTAGGCACCCTTAAGAGGTTCGCCCTTCAGATATCCGCCGAACACGCTTTCACCTTCAAGAATTATCTCATCATCTTCTATATGTATATTCACCGCAGCGGAGGATATGTTTCCGCAGGGGAGAGGGGATACGTTTTCCATATCCGTTGTAATGACCGATGCAGAAACTGCACAGCAAGCCTCGGTGGGACCGTATGCGTTGATAAGCCTTGCGTTTGGGAACCGCCTGAAAAATTTTGCGGCCGTTCTGCTTCGCAGTGCTTCTCCGCAGCACATTACCGTATCAATACTGCAGTTTTCTGCCTGAGAACAGGTAAGGAAAAGCCGCAGGAATGATGGGGTGCAGTTCATGCGGCTGCATTTCTCAATACGCTTCCAGGTCTCGATATTTGACAATTCCTCCGCAGTTACTGCCGAAACAGAGCATCCCATGAAAAGTGCAGGAAAAATATCTGCACAGGAGAGGTCAAAGGAGAATGCGGAGGGTGCAATTATTCGGTCGGAGCTTTTTATGCATAATCCCTTTTTATCCGCCGCAAAGCTCATGAAGCTGAGGACGTTCCCTTCGCTTATGGGAACGCCCTTCGGCTCCCCTGTGCTCCCGGAGGTAAAGATTATGTACATAGGTTCGCCGGAATCCTCGTAAGCGGTGAACAGGGGTGCTTTTTCCCATTCACCGAAAACCGCTTCGGGAGCTGTAAAGGGAAGTGAGATGTCCTTCCATGACAGAACAGCAGCTGCTCCGGACGCAGCCGATATCGCCGCAAGCCTTGCATCGGGGAAGCTGCTCCCGCATGGGATATAGGTTCTTCCCGCAAGTATGCAGCCTGCAATGGCACAGAGCATATCTCCGCTCCGATCTCCGCAGAGCATTATTCCGCCTCCCGGAAGCGTTGAGAAATACCCGGCTGCTGCGGATGCCTTTTTCAGCAGCTCTCCTCGTGTAATGGTGCCCTTGCCGTCCTCGTAGATTACCGAATCGGGTCTTTCCCTGCACCGCTGTATCATAGTTTCACGAAGCTTCATCGTATCTTGTCCTTTGGTATCAGGTCATAGTCATACATGACCCGTGAATGATTTTCAAGTATCAGCTCACAGGCTGTTTCGGTGTTGTCCGAACGTCTGATAACATGTCTGTATATCCTGCTGTTTCTGTAATATATTCCGTTTTCCGGGGAGAAGCCGTTGTCCTCTTCGGTAATGCGGTAGCGGAAGGGGAATACCTCCGTTGAACGAAGCTCGCCGCAAAGGTCGCCGTCCTGTATGTATACACGTATCTGGACGGGTATATCTGTTGTATTTCTGAATCGGTAATCCACATTTTTATAGAATACGGATGTGCCTGTTCCGAAGGGCACCCGTCTGCCGCTGTCGGGGAACAGTGCATCACTGTGATGATGAAGCTCGGTCACAGTCATGGGACTGTTCAGCACCATCCAGTGTATGAGATTGGCAAGCTGGCATAATCCGCCGCCCACAGCCTTTCCCATGCCCTTGCGGGATATGGTAAGTCCTTCAAGGTAGCCCTTTTCCGCTGCAGGCTCACCCACTGTTCTCCAGAATGAAAAGGTTTCTCCGGGATAGACTATTATCCCGTCTGTCACAGCGGCGGCAATGGCAAGATTAACTGCCTTGTTTTCCTGCAGCTTCATATCAACGCCATCAAGCTTACGCCGGATGACGGAGCGGTGGCTTTTTACAATAACAGGAAGCTGTTCCTCATTACCCCTGTGAACAGCAAATTTTTCCCCCGAGAACAGGTCATGAAGATCACGGAGCAGGTATTCCTTTTTCAGTGAGATATTATAGCATAGCGGTGATATCTCGCAGAATAGCTTTCTTGACATTTACATCCCCTCAGAATTATGTAATTATGCAGATATTTTTATTTTGCTCCGCCAATTAACTTATGAAATTCAGTGCGAAGAACCGCTGATGAAAACCTAGGAAGAAAACCGCAGGAATATGCGGATATTGCAAGGTTTTCTGACGACGGATTTCATCAGCGAGGCAAGCAATGAACTCATTAGTTAATTAGCGGAGCAATATCATGCTCCATCCTCCGCCTGAGGATAATGAAGCATATTATATGAGCAGTCAGTGTGATAGTCCATGTAATAGGGTAGGAAAGATAAATTGTCACAACAGAATGGTATTTCTCTATATTGAACACTGTTGCTATCCAAAGAAGCCGCAGTCCGCAGGCTCCGATAAGGGAAACTATCATGGGGAGGACGGAATAACCGATACCTCTCAGTGCACCCACCATTACATCCATGACCCCGCAGAGAGCATAAACGGTACATATTATTCTCAGACGGACCATTCCCGCATCAATAACCTGGGGAGTGGAGGAATATATGGAAAGCAGCTGAGGTCCGAACAGCACAGCCAGATTTCCAAGGAGAACACCCACGGTTATTACGCATATCTGCCCCCGTATCACGATCTTGTTTATACGGTCAAATCTGCCTGCACCAACATTCTGGCTTACGAATGAAATGGTTGCCTGATAGAAGGAGTTCATCGCCATATATACGAATCCCTCAATGTTCTGAGCGGCTGAATTACCCGATACGGTAATATTGCCGAAGGAGTTTACCGCAGACTGTATTACTACGTTTGACAAGGCAAAAACGATACCCTGGAAGCCTGCCGGGAGACCTATCCTCATTATCAGAAGGAACTTTTCTCCGTTCAGCTTCAGCTGACCCGGTATAAGACGGATACCTCCCGATTCCTTAAGCAGGCAGCGGATAACAAGCACTGCGGAGATGCATTCGGAAATAACTGTTGCCAGACCTACACCTGCCACATCCATTTTCATGCCCACTACAAAGATCACATTAAGGATAACGTTTATAACTCCTGCAAACAGGAGATAGTATAGAGGACGCTTTGTGTCACCGATAGCACGGAGGAGGGCACTGCCGAAATTGTACAGCATATTTGCTGTGATGCCGCCGAAATATATCCGCAGATAGATCACAGCAAGCTCTATTACCTCGGGGGGAGTCTGCATAAGGGTGAGTATCTGTCTTGCAAATACAACTCCCACAAAGGTCATGATAAGTCCGCTGTAAAGTCCCATAAGCATTGCGGTATGTACTATCTCGCTGAGATCCTTATCCTTTTGGGCACCATAATATCTTGCTGCGGAAACGTTGGCACCGATGGAAAGTCCCACAAACAGATTGGTGAGCAGATTGATAAGCGAGGATGTGGAGCCCACGGCTGCCAGGGAATTATCTCCCGCAAATCGCCCCACGACCACGATATCAGCCGCATTGAACAGCAGCTGCAATATGCTTGAAAGCATCAGAGGCAGTGTGAACAGCAGCATTTTTTTCAGTATAGGACCACTGCACATATCTATCTCATATTTTTTTCCCTGAGTATCCATATGGCATACCTCTTGTAATTGAAATAATTTGTATGAAAACAATAAGGGCTGCGGCATAGGGATGTCGCAGCCCATACATCGGTTGGTGCGGATGACAGGACTTGAACCTGCACGCCGAAGGCAATAGATCCTAAGTCTATCGTGTCTGCCAGTTTCACCACATCCGCATTTTTTATTTCGTTGTTAAAAGCTGTGATCATCAGAGTCGCTGTATAAATGCAGTCTTGTCATCACTGTTATAACCTGCATTTCTGTAAAAAGCGAGGGTCTTTTCCTCTTTCGAGCCTGTCATAAGCATTATTTTGTAGCAATTGCTTTCTTTTGCCAATCCTTTAGCATAATCCAGGCACTCCGTAGCATATCCGTGTCCTCGGTATTCTTCAAGAGTAACTACATTTTCTACAAGAGCATAGGGACGTATGCCTCTTGTTAAATTCGGAACTATGATGCATACACAGGATGAAACGATTTTACCGTCAATTACATTCACCAGTATATGATGATTCTTATCATTCAGTATTTCGTTCCATGTGTCCTCAAGAGCTTCGGATCGTTCGGGTACGGATTTTTCGTGTAATGACAAATACAATTCCAGCAGTTCCTTTTGTTCATCATATTGTATTTCCCGAACCACTTTTCTCACTTCCGTTTATATTCATCAGAAAATTGTTTATTACAGTAACACAAAGGAAGCATATCGTATCTGCCGGCTTTGCAGCATCCGCTTTTGGCATACTATATTATACTACCAACAGATGCATTTGTCAAGATAATAGTCGGTTTTTTTATTAAAATATTGCATTTTTTGCAGTACACATAAAATTAATATATACAAAACAATTAACAAAAATATTCTTACATTTTTTATATAAAAATATTTGACAAATAACCAGATTTGTGGTATATTAACTATATAACGATATGGCCGCGGACAGACCCATGCTTTTCTGCCCAATGGGACGGCACAGAAGGGTGCTATCATATCAGAATTTTTATGGAACGGTGGTTGTATATTAATGGAACTTGCAGAATTTCAGAAGATGCTTCTTGACAGTCTGAAAGAAGAAAACGTTAAAAACGCCCTCAGAAAGATCCTCAGTGATGAGAGCACTGCTGAAGACATCTCAAAGCTTGAGAATAAGATCAAGGAGCTTGAGGCACAGCTGGTAAAGTCCGATTCGAAATATCAGGAGCTTCTCTCCGATTATAACGACGCTGCGGGTACATCTGCTGCCATTAAGCTTGAAGTGCTTGAAAAGGATAAGACTATTTCCGATCTTAAGACAAAGATCGCCGCTATGGATACTGCTGCTGCCGACAACAGCGGTGCGGCTAAGGTGCTTTCCTCTCAGGTGGAGACCATAACAGCTCAGCTCAGCGATGCAAACAGCCAGCTTGAAAAGATCAAGGCTGAAAATGCTCAGCAGAAGGCTGAGATCGAAGAAAAGACAAAGACCATTTCCGACCTTACAGCACAGAAGAGTGCTCTTTCTGCTCAGACAGATTCCCTTAATGCTGCAGTTGAAGATATGAAGAAGCAGCTCACCTCTTCCGGAGAGGACAAGGATAGCAAGATCAGCGATCTTACAGCTAAAACAGCTGAACTTACAAGCGAGCTTGAAAAAGCTAAGGCTGAGCTCAAGGCTGAATCCGAAAAGCTTGCAGCTGCAGACTCTGCGGCAAACGTTATCAAGAGCGAATGCGAGCTGGCTAAGAAGACTGCTGAGGATTCTAAGCGTGATGCTGATGAGAAGGCTGCTGCACTCAGCGAGGCAAATGCGAAGCTCTCTGCTGCCGACGGCAGAATTGCAGAGCTTACTGCTAAGGTTTCCGAAGCAGAAAAGGCTGTTGACGCAAAGGCAGCCGAGCTTAACAAGAAGATGGGCGAGATCGAGGCTGCATCCAATGCCAAGACTGCAGAGCTTGAATCCATCAGGCATGAGATCTCCGAGAAGGATATGAGCATTGCGTCCCTTAACGGCGAAGTTGACCGCCTTACAAAGGAAGTGGAGGAAGCTCGTTCAGGCAAGGATGGCATGGCTGCAAAGCTCAAGGAACTGGAAGAGGAGCTTGAACGCAAGGAAAGCACCATCGCATCCCAGAATACACAGCTCCAGGGTATGCTCATACTCCGTCAGAAGATCAATGAATATGCCGAAACAGCAAACGCATATGCTGAGGAAGTCGAAAATGCACGAAGCATTCTTGCGGAGCGTGACAGTACTATCAATACACTCAATGCTCAGGTAAATGAATATTCTGCAAAGATCACACAGCTCAGCGATGCAGTTAATACAAAGAATTCTCAGATCGAGGAGATCGGCAAGTATGCTGAATCCCTCAAGAACCATACAGAGGATCTTAATGCACAGATCAATGAACGCAATGCAGAGATCGGCCATAAGAATAAGGAGATCGAGAATCTCAATGAGCAGATGAATGCTTACAATCTCACCTTCGGCAATCTTACAAGCGTATTTGAGAAGTACAATAACCTTACTCCTGCAACTAAGCAGGGACTTAAGGATGTATTCCCCGAGAACCTCAATGTCCGCAGCTTCCTTTCCAGCGGTGCTCAGTGGGGTCATATCCAGGGTCTGTGGGAATTCACTCAGCAGAAGATCAACAACGAGGATATGTCTGATGTAAAGACATTGAATGAGATCTTTGCATACTTCCTTGACTTCCATAACTCCAGCTATGATTCTCCCGTATACGCACTGCTTGATACAAAGCCCGGCGATCAGTTCAATGAGGAGCTTCACACCAAGCTTATGACAAGAGAAGAAAGAAAGGCTGCGTTCTTTGACAATAAGAAGAAATCAGGTTCAGAGGGACCTGTTCAGGAGGTCGTTCTCAGAGGTTATAAGAATCTCAAGAACGGCAGGATCCTTAAGACATCCATTGTTAAGAACTGATTATAATACATATTCCATCACCGCATGAGAGATCATGCGGTGATTTTTTTTCAGTATGTGATACTTGCTTATTATCCCCGCTGATTTGTTCTTAGAATTGTTATATATTTTTATTGACATTCTGTGGTTTATGGTATATTATTTAGGAGGCACTGAAAAATCGGGTGAATCTAATACTAATTCTAAACCAACCTATAGACAAATACGACAGCTATAATTTCGTCACTCTGCGTCAAGCTCCTTTGCCGGGCAGCAAGCCCGCCTGCAGTCGCTTTCCTTGATTGACGAAATCCTATCTGCCGTCTTTGTCTATAGAACGGTTTAGATTTAGTATAATATAAAAAAGAGGAAAATTTATGGCTACATATGTAAAGGATATGACCGAGGGCGACGAGCTTAAGCATATCCTGCGTTTTACACTGCCTCTGCTGGCAGGCAATATTTTCCAGCAGCTGTACAACATCGTTGACTCAGTCATTGTAGGAAAATATCTGGGCTACAGTGCACTTGCATCCGTAGGTGCAACAGGCTCGATAACATTTCTCTTCTACAGCCTATGTATCGGTCTTGCCACAGGTGCGGGTATCCTTACTGCACAGAGCTTCGGTGCAGGACTTGAAAAAAATGTCAAGCGGTACATTTCCAATTCGGGCTACGTCGCCCTTGCATTCGGACTGCTGATAAGCATATCGTCCTTTTGTGCGGCACCCTTTCTCCTGAGGCTTCTAAAAACCCCCGACAATATCTTTGAAACATCCCTTGGGTATATGCGTATCGCTTGCTCGGGAACGGTTGCGGTCTCCCTGTACAACTGGATAAACTCTATTATGCGGTCCCTGGGTGATTCAAAAACGCCCCTTCTGTTTTTGATAGTAGCCAGTCTGCTGAATGCAGTTCTGGATGTGGTTTTCGTTGTAGGTCTGGGAATGGGTGTGAACGGTGCTGCATGGGCAACGATCACAGCACAGGGAGTATCTGCTGTGGGAAGTATTATTTTTGCATTCTGCAAAAATCCCTGCTTCAGATTCACCCGTGAAAATGTTCTTCCGGACAGGAATACCATTTTAAAATGTATCTCAACAGGAGTACCTATCGCACTTCAGAACTCCATGATATCCGTGTCAATGGTTTATCTTCAGAGAACCGCCAACCGCTTCGGTGATACGGTCATAGCTGCATACACTGCTACAATGCGTGTGGAACAGCTTGTACAGCAGCCTTTTTCATCATTTAACGCTGCACTTTCTACATTTACGGGACAGAACATCGGTGCAGGCAAGACTGACAGAGTAATAACAGGCTATCACAAGACCCTCAAGGCATCCTTTGTTTTTGCAGTATTCATGCTGGGAGTGTTCCTGCTTTTCAGCCGGAATATAATAGGATTCTTTGTTGATGAGCCGAGTGTTATTGATATAGGCGGCAAGGCACTTAAGCTTTCCGCATGCTTCTATGGCTTCCTGGGAGTTATCCACATTACAAGGGGATTGCTCAACGGTGCGGGAGACGTAATGTATGCCATGATAAACGGTTTTGCTGAGGTCATAGGACGAATCGGCTTTGCTATAATCCTTACAAGCATTCCGGCAGTAGGCTGCTGGGCGGTATGGGGTACATCCGGTCTTACATGGCTGCTTACCGGTGTAATGAGCGTTGTGAGATACAAGCAGGGCAAGTGGCGTGAATGCTACAATAATGGAGATGCCCGATAAACCTGAAAATATAGTAATAAAAAATACCTGCTATTTAGTAAAATACCGATAAAGAGATAATTATCGGTATTTTTCTAAATAGCAGGTATTATTTTATAGACAGAGGTTCTCTCAGTCTTATACTAATAACCATTTGTTCTATGGATAAAGACGGTGGATAGATGCGTCCTATCAAGGAAAACGACCGCAGGCGGGCTTTCGCCCGGCAAGGGAGTTTGACGCAGAGGGGTCGCATTATAGCCGCCGTATTTTATCCATAAGTTAAATAGTTATTAGTATTATTCCTTGAACTGAGATGGATGTCTCTTGAAGAAGTCAACCTTAGGCTCTAAGAATTTCAGCTTGTGCTCTCCGCTTCCGCAGATTTCCTCAAAGGATGTGAATATATTATCCCAGCTCCAGATGCTCTCATCCGCGTTAAGATAATCCCTTACCATCTCAGTGCCCTCGGGTGCAAAAGGATGAAGCAGAACTGCGGCAGTCTTAATCATATGGAATGTGTTGATGAGCCACTTTCTGCGGAGATCATTGTCATCAGCCTTGTCAGCCTCGGATTTTGCCTTGGACATATATTTGCTTGCCTTGCGGATATAGCTGTCAAGTACGTAGGTCACCTGATGGAACTCAGTCTTGTACATGAATCTTTCGTATTCAAGAACAGCCTTTTCGGACTCGGCGAGAATATCAGCATCAACTGCACCAACAGGCATTACACCGTCGAAATACTTCTGTGTATCGTAGAAGCAGGTTCTGATAACACGGTTGAATACGTTGGAAAGGAGGAAACCTTCCTTTGTTACGGGATCGCTGTCCTCCTCCTTTGCGGCGGGATTGTAGGGCTTTGGCTGGAAGCTTACGCTTCTCATGCCTAGACCCAGACCCAGCCAGTGCATTCTGAGCTGCTCGGCTGTGTAATAATTAAGCAGGTCTGCTGCCATAGGCGGTTTTACGGTTCCGCTTGAGGATGCCTTCTTGTCCAGGAACAGTATGTGGTGATTTGCAACGAGAACAGGCATGGAAAGCTGTCCGTCCTCGGGAGATGACTTCAGCTCGGAGAAATCACTGCTCTGGAGAGCCATCCACATTGCAGTTTCCGCAATTCCGTAGAAGTAAATGTTATCCTGACCGATGAACTGATATACCTTTGCATCCTTGGAGCACCAGTAATCCTTCCATTCAGCTGTGTCTCTGCCCTGTCTTGCAAGATATGCACATGTGAATGAGATAGGTGCCCAGAGGGACTCGGGCCATACCCATACCGTCAGACCGCTTTCATCCTCAAGCTCGGGTGCGGGAACGCCCCATTCGATGTTTCCTGTAAGTCTGAAAGGAACAAGAGTCTTGCCTTCACGGAAGCGGACGCCTCTGGAAGTGAGGAGCCTGCAGGCTTCATCACGCTGGGAAAGCTCCTCGAATACTATTGTAAATGATGTTTTCTTAGGCTCTTCGATAAGGGTATGCTTTGCCATCTGAGGAGCAAGCTCCTTGTAATCATCCATGTACTTGTTCATGATGTAGATAACGGGAGGCTCCAGGAACTCCTTGATAGTCTTTGTTACGACCTCACGCACATCATCACGCTTTTCCATATCAGCAACAAGCTCCTTGAGAAGCTCATTGTATTCGGGAAGCCTGAAGTACCAGTTCACAACATCCTTCATAACGGGAGTTTCACCTGTCAGTGTGCTCTTCGGGTCGATAAGATTGCAGGGCATATACTGATGACCCAGGTCACATTCGTCGGCATAACCCTTTTCGGACTGACATCCGTCAACAGGGCACTTGCCAACGACCTGTCTGCCGTTGAGGAATGTTCCTGCCTTTTCATCATAGAACTGAGCGGTGGATATTTTTTTCAGATGACCCAGCTCGTACAGTCTGCGGATAAGCTTGTCTGTGACCTTATTGTGCCACTCGGCAGTATCGCCCAGACCGGATGCACCGAAAAGATCAAGGCTGATGCCGTAATCCCTGAGAGTCTGCTCCTGAGCGTCATGATTACGCTGAACATAATCCTTGATAGTGCCTGTGAAGCCCTCATTCTCGCAAGCCTTTCTGTAGCCCTCTGCGATAGGTGAACCGTAGCAGTCTGTGCCCGAAACGAAAATAACGTTTTCCTTGCCGATACGGTCTCTGAGAAAACGTGCGTAAACGTCGGCAAAAACGAACACACCGCCTACATGACCGAAGTGGAGAGTCTTGTTTCCGTAGGGCATACCTCCTGTGATAACTGCTCTTTTAGGGAATTCGGGACGATTATCACGGCTTACCTTCTTTTTATTCATATTGGGATTAGGATTTTTATTTTCACTCATTGCATTTGCCTCCGATTAACGAATATATTTTATTTTACCATAATTCCGCTCAGATTGCAATACATAACGGAAAATTTACAGTCCGAGCACAGATAATGATATCCGGTCAGTCTTTTCGACGTGTTTTTTGCATTTTATATTATATAATCGGAAAGCAGAAGCTTTTTCGGCATAGAAAAACAGCGAAAAAAAGAACAGGAAAGGTTATGATGAAATGAAAACTAAGGAAAGAACTATAGGAACAGACCCGGAGCTTGATGAAAGAAGGGTCAGACAGACGGAAAGCTTATCGGGAATGGTATATTGTCTTGCAAGGCTGGGTTTAGCACTTGCAGGAGGCTTTTTTCTGACAGATGTACGGATAGGTGCGGCATTATCACCCTTTTCGGTCTCTCTCGTGTCGGCGGTGTCACCATTCTGCGGAGCGGCCGTTGCTGCAGGTGCCTTTGCTGCAATGATTATACGGGGAAGCATTTACAGCAATCTTACCGAGCTTATCTCTATGATAATCATGCTTGTGTTCGGATACGTTGTCCGCAGGAAACGGAGAACGATCTTTTCCGCACTGACCTCATCAGCGGTATACATAGCCTGTGCCCTCGCAGTATCTGCGGGAAATCTTGATGCGGCAATGTGTGCCGCAATACTTGTGCGGGGAGCGGCCTGCGGAGCAATGACTGCATTTTTCATACGCTTCATGGAGTTTGTGGGGGAGGAGAAGCCTGCAGATGATACCGGGCTTGCAGCTCCTGCCGCTGTGTATATCCTTGTTATTTGTGCCCTATGTGACAAAGCAGCTCTGATTTTTGACCTTGGAAGGATATTTGCAGGTTTTACAGTCTGCGTTGCCGCAAGAAAATTCGGCTCCAAGGGAGGCTCGGCTCTGGGCATAGCCGCAGCGGCGGCATTTCTCCTCAGTGACCCTGCAATGGGACGATGCGGAGCTATGCTGGCTTTTGCGGGAATGGTGTCCGGAATGTACGCTCATAAGGGAAAGCATTCCGTGAATATCGCATTTATCGTGTCCTGCTTTGCAATAACAGCCGCAGCGGGACTGCCATCGGGAACACCCGAATTTATAGCAGATATGGGTGCGGCTGCGATAATGTACTGTTTTATCCCCGAAAGGCTATATATGCCCTTTATCAACAGGATAGGAGTGAAGCGTGAACGCAGAAGCTCTGTCTGTTCGGAGAAGCTGGGCTTTGCTGCAGGGATCCTGGAGGATGTGGGAAATGATGTGGAATCAGCGTCTGATATACTTGCCGCCAAACGCCGCTCTGCCAGGCTCAGACAGATGGATTCAATGGGACAGGAGGTACGTGCGAAGGTCTGCGGCGAAAAATGCGTGGGGGCTTTTTGCTGTGCAGTTGGAGGCTGCGGCAGCGGGAGCGGTATGTACAGTGATTTCTCCGCTGCTCAGGTCACTGCGGAGAGTAAGGGTGTTATTACTCAGAGAGATCTGCCGGCGGGATTTGAAGGCTGTACAAAGAAAGCGGACATCGTATCCGAATTTAATTCGGCAGTCAGGATACGTCAGATGCAGCAGCGTTCCGACGAGTTCGGAAGAAGATTTTTAGAGGGTGTTTCCGAACAGCTCAGTGCTTCGGGAAGCATGATGACTGAGCTTGCAAGGGAGATATCCGAGGATTATGCTGTAAATGAGAGCCTTTCAGAAACTGCGTCGGCAATTGCTGAAAAATGCGGTGTGCATGCGGATTCTTTGTCCGTCATGACAGACCGTGAAGAGAGATATTTCATAGAATGCTATGTTAAGGAGCATTCGGATAAGATGTCGGATTCGGATTTCTATGACGATATTCTTGTAAAGACAACAGACAGGCTTTCAGCACTTATCGGTGAGGAGCTGGATATGCCTGTAGTCACCAGATTGACTGCTGAAAACAGTGAAACTATGAGGATCCGCTGGTGCTCACGCACGGAATTTACTGCAGAATGCACCGCTCTCTGCTTTGCTGCGGAAAGCGGTGTTTCGGGAGACAGTCACATCAGCTTTGAGGATGGAAAGGGAAATTTCTATGTGATCCTTTCCGACGGAATGGGACGGGGCGGACGTGCCGCAGCACAGAGCAGCATGACTGTCAGCATCCTGAAACGGCTGATAATTGCGGGAATATGCGAGGACAGTGCTATCAGACTGCTCAACACGTTCCTGACCGCGGCGGACGGAGATGAGGTGTTCACAACCGCAGATCTGCTGAAGATCAACTGCTATAACGGCTCCTGCGATCTGATAAAGCTGGGAAGTGCGGCTACATACCTTCGCACAGCTGATGAAAACGGAGAACCTGTTACAAGGATATTTGAGGCATTTTCCTCACCTCTGGGTATCCTCACTGTTGATGATATCCCCGGCAGAAGCTTTTATATGGACGAGGATTCACGGCTTGTGCTTGTTACTGACGGTATCACATCGGAATGCAGTACATATATCTGCGAGCTTCTTGAAAATGAAAAGCTCACTTCCATGCAGACAGCCGAGCGGATAATGGCTTTTTCGGATGAGGGAGAGATGTCCGACCCGGAAAGAATGAGACTCCGTGATGATAAAACTGCTGCGGTCATCCGCCTTTACAGAAGGTTCCCATGAGGCTGTTTACAGGGTGTTTTTTATGCAATTATTCCTATAGGATTACAGGGTATCTGCCTTCTGTCTGTGCACACAGAACAAATGAGAAAGCTGTAAATCCGGATAATGCTAATAATTGTTGAAAGTTATTGTGAAAATGCACAATGGAAGTATGTAGTTTACGTGAGATTTGTAAAACTTGGACAAAAACACTTGAAATTGTATGCCTAATCTGTTAAAATTATAATAAATAAGAATGGAGGAAGATTAAATGAGCGAAAACACTTCACAAGCTATGGCAAATTATGAATTTCCATTGTTTATTTTTCATGAAGGAAATAACTTTGAAGCCTTCGATTTCTTCGGTGCACACAAGTGCTGTGTTGACGGCAAGGAGGGCGTTGTTTTCCGTGTATGGGCTCCTAATGCAAAGTCCGTTTCTCTCGTAGGAGATTTTAATAACTGGGACAGAAAAAAGAACCCTATGCGCCGTCTCTCCGACCCTACAGTATGGGAGATATTCATTGAGGGTGCCGAGCAGTATTTCACATATAAATACAGCGTTGAGACTTCGCACAGAAGTATCGTTGACAAGGCAGATCCCTTCGGCACACATATGGAGCTGAGACCAAATACTGCCAGCAAGTTCTTCGACATTTCACAGTATAAATGGAACGATGAGGCATGGTACAAGCATAAGAAGGAGACAAACATCTACAAAAGTCCCGTGAACATCTATGAAGCTCACCTCGGCTCCTGGAGACAGTATGCTGACGGTGCGGTTTTCGATTATGTAAAGTTCGCTGAGGAAATGTCCGCTTACCTTAAGGAGATGAACTATACTCACCTGGAGCTTATGCCCCTTGCGGAATATCCCTATGACGGCTCATGGGGCTATCAGATAATCGGATACTATGCACCAACATCCCGTTACGGCACACCCGAGCAGTTCATGAAGATGATCGACATATTCCATCAGAACGGCATCGGCGTTATCCTTGACTGGGTTCCCGCGCATTTCCCCAAGGACAGTGCAGGACTTTTTGAATTCGACGGCGACTGCTGCTATGAATACGCAGACCCCCTGAAGCGTGAGCATGCGGGATGGGGCACAAGAGTATTTGATTACGGCAAGGGCGAGGTGCAATCCTTCCTTATCTCCAATGCCATCTACTGGATCGAGAAATTCCATGTGGACGGTCTGAGAGTTGACGCAGTAGCTTCAATGCTCTACCTTGACTATGACAGACGTGACGGCGAATGGAGACCCAACAAGGACGGCGGCCACGAAAATTATGAGGCTATCGAGTTCCTGAGAAAGCTGAATACAGCTGTATTCTCCAGAAATCCCGATGTTCTCATGATCGCAGAGGAATCCACAGCATGGCCTATGGTAACAAAGCCTGCGGATATCGGCGGTCTGGGCTTCAACTTCAAGTGGAATATGGGCTGGATGAATGATACACTCTCTTATATGCAGACAGACCCTATCTACCGTGCGGGAAATCACGACAAGCTCACATTCTCATTCTTCTATGCTTTCAGCGAGAATTTTGTGCTTCCCATTTCCCATGACGAGGTAGTTCACGGAAAGGCTTCCCTTCTCGGCAAGATGAGCAGCCCCTCAATGGAAAGCAAGATGGCTTCCGAGAGAGCGTTCATTGCATATATGATGGCTCATCCCGGCAAAAAGCTCAACTTCATGGGCAACGAGCTTAGCCAGGTAATAGAGTGGAATTTTGAAAAGGAACTTGACTGGCTTCTCCTTCAGTATGATACACATCAGAAGATGCACGAATTCTTCCGCTGCATCAACGAATTCTACAAGTCAACTCCCGCATTATGGCACGATGATGACTCCTGGGATGGCTTCAAGTGGATATGTGCCGATGATTACACACAGAGTGTTATCTCATTCAGACGCATCAACTGTGCAGACCCCGAAAAGCATGAGGAGATAATCCTTGTATGCAACTTCGTTCCTGTTCTCAGAAGCGACTACAAGATAGGAGTTCCTTATGAGGGCACCTACGAGCAGATATTATCCACCGACGAGCTGAGATTCGGCGGCTCGGGAGAAGTAGACAACGGAAAGATAACTGCCAAGGAATACTCCATGCATGGATATGATTACTCAATATCTCTTTCTATCCCCGGCTTGTCTGCGATATTCTTCAAGTATATCCCGCCTAAGCCGAAGAAAACAAGAAAGTCCGCTAAGTCCGAGGCAGAGGCACCTGCAAAGCCTGCTAAGAAGGCGTCTGCAAAGAAACCCGCCGCAAAGGCTGCAAAGACCGTAAAGGAGCCTGCTTCAGAAGCTCCGGCTTCCGCTCCCGCACCAAAGAAAAGGGGCAGACCCAAGAAAAACCCCGAAACAAAATGATAACCGGGATATTATCCTGAAATAAACATGTCGATATAAGTAGGAGGAAAAAACATGTATACTAAAAAAGAATGTGTAGCAATGCTGCTGGCAGGCGGTCAGGGAAGCCGTCTGTATGCACTTACTCAGGATATGGCAAAGCCTGCCGTTCCTTACGGCGGAAAGTACCGCATTATTGACTTCCCTCTCTCCAACTGTGTAAACTCAGGCATCGACACAGTAGGCGTACTTACACAGTATCAGCCTCTGGTTCTCCATGACTATATCGGAAACGGTCAGCCATGGGACCTTGACAAGCAGTATGGAGGAGCACATTCACTTCCCCCTTATCAGACAGCTCTCGGAGCTGAATGGTATAAGGGCACAGCAAACGCTATCTATCAGAATATAGCATTCGTTGACAGATACAATCCCGAGTATGTTGTTATCCTTTCCGGTGACCATATTTACAAGATGGATTACAACGATATGCTCCAGTTCCATAAGGACAAGAAGGCTGACGCTACTATCGCAGTTCTTGATGTTCCTATGGAGGAAGCATCCCGCTTCGGCATCATGATAACAAATGAGGAGGGCGACATCGTTGACTTCGAGGAGAAACCCAAGAATCCTCGCTCCACTCTCGCTTCAATGGGTATTTACATCTTCACATGGAGCAAGCTCCGTCAGTATCTTATCGACAACGAGAACAATCCCGAAGAAGATAAGGATTTCGGCAAGGCTATCATCCCCAACATGATGAAGGCCGGCGAAAAGCTTGTAGCTTACGCATTCGACGGCTACTGGAAGGATGTAGGAACCCTTGACTCCCTCTGGGAAGCAAATATGGACCTGCTCAATCCCAACATTCCTATTGATCTCTATGATCCCGACTGGAAGATGTACTCCAGAAATCCCGTGCTTCCTCCTCAGTACATAGGTCCCGACGCTAACGTTGAGAACTCCATGATCTCCGAGGGCTGCATCATCGATGGCAACATCGACTTCTCGGTAATTTTCGAGGGTGTAACTGTTGAAAAGGGTGCAACTGTAACTGATTCCATCATCATGCCCGGCTCCGTTATTAAGGAGGGTGCTAAGGTAGAATACGCTATCGTCGGTGAAAACTGCGTTATCGAAAAGGGTGCACAGATCGGTGCACGTCCCGAAACCGTTGAAAACCGTGACGACTGGGGCATTGCAGTAATCGGACATAAGATCACTATTGCCGAGGGACAGAATGTTGGACCTAAGCAGATGGTTCCCGATATCAAGAAGAAGTAAGAGTTTTCACGGAAGGAAGGTTATACTAATGAGTTTAAATAATAAGATACTCGGCGTTATTTTCGCCAATATGCATGAGGACGTTGTTCCAGAGCTTACTCGTGAAAGAACTATGGGCTCGGTTATGTTCGGCGGCCGTTACAGACTTATCGACTTCACACTTTCTAATATGGCTAACTCTGGCATAGATGAAGTGGGCGTTATCACAAAATCCAACTATCAGTCCCTTCTCGATCACCTTGGCTCAGGCCGTGAGTGGGATATGGCACGGAAGAACGGCGGACTTCACCTCCTGCCTCCTTTCAGCAATGTTACAAGCGGTATGTACAGAGGACGTCTTGAGGCTCTCTACGGCATTTCCGATTTTATCAAGTGCTCCGATGCCGATTACGTTATTATGTCCGACTGTGACGTTGTAACATGCCTGGATTATAAGGCAATCTTTGAAGCACATATCAAGAGCGGTGCTGATATCACAGCTGTTTACGCAAGAGCAAACCTTGATCTTGAAGCAGCCGGTCACAGCAATGTATTCGGGATCGACGATGACGGCAGAGTTACAAATGTACTTATCAACCCCAGCATCAGCGGTGAATGCAACGTTTCCCTGAACACATATATCATCTCCAAGAATCTCCTCATGGGCATGATCCTTGACGGTGCTGCAAAGGGCAACTACAGCTTCGCTAAGAGCATCCTCCAGAGCAGATGCGGCGAGTATAAGATCATGACATACAAGCATGACGGCTATTTCTCAAAGATCACATCCATCAAGAGCTACTACGATGCAAACATGGCTCTCCTGGATACAAACAACAGAAAGAGCCTGTTCCTGGAGAATTCTCCCGTATACACAAAGATCAGAGATAACCCTCCCGCGAAGTTTGCTATCGGTGCAAATGTCAAGAATTCTATTATTGCTGACGGCTGCATCATTGAGGGAACAGTTGAGAACTCCATCCTGTTCAGAGGTGCAAAGGTTGCAAAGGGTGCCGTTGTCAAGGATTCTATCGTTATGCAGGATACAGTTATCGGCAAGAACTGCCGCCTTGACTGCGTGATAACAGATAAGGTCGTTAAGATCACTGACGGAAAGATACTCACCGGTTCCGCAAACTATCCTGTATACATAGGCAAGGGTGCAGAGATCTAACCAATAATCTCAAGGTTAAGAATGGCTGCCCGTGCGTACGAGCAGCCATTTCTGAGAAAATAAACCGAAAGGAGGACATATTCTGCGGAAAAGCCGTGGGATATGGTCGAATATATGAGAATATTATACACCGCTTCCGAAGCTATCCCTTACGCTGCATCAGGCGGACTTGCAGATGTTGCAGGTTCACTTCCTGCTGCATTATGCAAAGCAGGACATGACTGCAGAGTGGTTCTTCCTCTTTACAAAAGCGTAAAGCAGGAGCTGAGAGCAAACCTTGAATTCCTCCTTAACTTCACCGTTGACGTTGGCTGGCGTAAGCAGTACTGCGGCGTTTTCAAGGGTGAATACAACGGCGTTACCTATTATCTTCTTGACAATGAATATTACTTTGCAAGAGACGGTCTGTACGGATTCTATGACGACTGCGAGCGTTTTGTATTCCTTTCAAGAGCGGTTCTCGAGCTGATAAAATATATTGACTGGAAGCCCCAGATCATCAACTGCAACGACTGGCAGACAGCACTTGTACCTGTTTATTACCAGGTATTCTACAAGTTCCAGTTCGGATATGACAATATCAAAACAGTATTCACCATACACAATATCCAGTATCAGGGCAAGTACGGTATGGACGTGCTCAACGAGGTCCTTGGCATCCCTATGTATCATGCCAAGCTCCTTGAATATGACGGCTGCATCAACCTTATGAAGGGTGCTCTGGAGACTGCTGACAAGATCACAACAGTTTCCCCAAGCTATGCGTGGGAGATACTTGACCCATGGTATTCACATGGACTTGACAGGGCACTTTCCAACAAGCAGTACAAGCTCTGTGGATTTCTGAACGGAATTGACGTTGATCTGTACGACCCTGAAAAGGATCCTGTTATCCCACGGCATTTCAGTGCGGAGGATATTTCGGGCAAGGCTGACTGCAAGGCTGCACTCATAAAGGACATGGGTCTTTCACAGGGCGATGAGCCTATTGTGGGAATCATTACAAGATTCGTATCCCATAAGGGAATCGACCTTATCAAATATGTGTTTGATGATATGCTGACCCTCGGATGCAAGTTTGCAATACTTGGTTCGGGTGAAAAGATCTATGAGGATTTCTTCAAGGAAATGGCATGGAGACACCCCGACAAGGTCAGCGTTACCCTCGGATTCGTACCTGAGCTTGCAAGGAAGATATATGCAGCAGCAGATATGTTCCTTATGCCGTCACAGTCTGAGCCATGCGGACTTGCACAGATGATATCCATGAGATACGGTACAATGCCTATCGTAAGAGAAACAGGAGGTCTCCGCGACAGCGTGCGTGATGCGGGAGGAGAAAACGGAAACGGCTTCACCTTCAAGACATACAATGCACACGATATGCTTGATGCGGTAAGACGTGCAAATGACAAGTATCGTGATAAGGAAAGCTGGAATGCACTTGTTAAGCAGACAATGAAGAATGATTTCAGCTGGGACAGTTCCGCACAGCTTTACCTGGGACTTTACAGAGAGCTTGCAGGGGACGAGGAATAATTTTCAGCAATACAAGTTAATACTTATCCCTCCCTTTTACCTGTAGATAAATTTGGAGGCTGTAATTGTACCAATCGTTGTCAAGCTTCTTTGCCGTGCGACAGCACGCCTGCGGTCGCTTTCTTTGATTGGTGCAATTCTACTGCCAACTTTATCCACAGAACAAAGGGGATTAGTATAAAAAGTAAATTGCCCTTGGCAGGTGGATGCCTGTCAAGGGCTTGCTTTATACAAACAAAGGTGTAGGATAAACCCCGTTTTCAGCCATTGCTTTAAAGGCTTCACGGACAGCGGGACAGTCCTCCCACTGAGTTATCCCGTACCACTTATCACTTGTGGGGAATATCTTCACGCTGATATCCCCTCTGCGGATTAGCTCATCAAATGCAGTGGGAAGAGCAAGCTCGGCTGCTTCGGATGTGCCCTCTCTGCGTACTTTTTCAAGGAATGCATCAAATTCATGCTGCAGCAGATCAACAGCTGAGGGACTGCATCCCCACATATTCATTGAAACCAGCGAATCAGCAGGGATGACCTCGGGTTCACATCCGCTTTTTTCACGTTCACCTGTAATTACCCCGTCACTTTCGGCAACACGATACATTTCCGTTACAGATGTAAGGAGATCATCACAGTCGCTTCTGCACACGCCTCTTGTCACCGTTCCGAAGCGGCTTATGGTGTTTTTCAGGATAAATCCTCCCATGCACAGCTGTGAGGGAGTCCTTTCGGGGCTTGTAAGATAGCGGTATATACTGACGAAGGCTTCCGAGCCATAGTGATCGTCTGCATTGATTATCACAAAGGGTTCGTTAATGTGCTCCTTTGCGGAAAGCACTGCATGAACGGTTCCCCAAGGCTTTGTCCGTCCATTGTTCAGCTGAGGCGGGATATTGTCCGATTCCTGATAGCAGTATTCCACGGCAATATGCTCTGATATCCTGTTCCCGACCGTTTCACGGAACATCTTATCAATATCACGGCGTATAATGAATATCACCTTGTCAAATCCGGCTTTTATTGCGTCGTAAACGGAGTATTCGATAAGCAGCTCGTCCGACGCTCCGATGGGAGTAAGCTGCTTGATTCCCCCCTTGAAGCGTGAGCCGATTCCTGCTGCCAGGACTACTAAAGATGCTGACATAAGATCACCCTTTTTGTCTTTTTTTCGTCTGAATTAATTATTTGACATTATTATATCATATATATTTCGATAATGCAACTGTTTATTTCTGTTGATACTTTATGCATTATATTCTGTTGACACCTTATGCAAACTATTGTATAATACAAGTAAATCGTTTTCAAATATAATTATGGAGGAAATATTCATGAGCATAAAAAGACTTTTCTGCGACAACTGGGAATTCTCAAAGAATCCTATCGGAACGGAATATTCCGATTCACTGAGCTGGCAGTCCGTTGATATCCCTCACGACTGGCTCATATACAATACAAAGGATCTTTATGAAACATCAACAGGCTGGTACAGACGCAGATATTTCCACACTCCCGACGGAAACCGTACCTCACTCCGCTTTGAGGGAGTTTATATGGACAGCCGTGTGTATGTAAACGGTGTACAAGCGTGTGAGTGGAAATACGGTTACTCCACATTTGAGACAGACATTACCGATCTGCTTCATGAGGGTGATAATCTGATAACCGTCCGAGTAGACTATCGTGAGCCTAATTCACGCTGGTATTCCGGTGCGGGCATCTACCGCAGAGTCTGGCTGAAGAAATATCCCGAATGCCATATTACTGCTGACGGTGTTTACATAACTGCAGATATCGGCGGAAATGTTACCGTTACTGCAGAGACGGAACGTCCGGAAGGAGTGTCACCCTCCGAGCTTATTGTGCGGAATATCATCATGGACGGAGACAAGGAGCTTGCCTGTGTGGAGAACGGCTGCTGTGCATTCGACAGAAGCTGCATTTCCGAGCTTATCCGCAGGGAGGGCTGCTGCTATACCGTAAACACAGATTCACTCAGCGTTGATTCTCCCGAGCTGTGGGATATCCTGTCCCCTAAGTACTATACTATGGTGACTGAGCTTGTAAGAAACGGAGAGGTCATCGACCGTGAGGAGAACATTTTCGGCTTCAGGGATATTGAATTTACCACCGAACATGGCTTCTTCCTTAACGGCCGTCATGTTAAGCTTCACGGCTGCTGCGAGCATCATGATCTTGGTGCTCTGGGTGCTGCGGTCAATAAGGCTGCTATCCGCAGAAAGTTTGAAACTCTGAGGAAAATGGGTGTTAATGCTATACGTACAAGCCATAATATGCCCGCAGTGGAGTTTATGGAGCTTGCGGATGAAATGGGCTTCCTTATTCTGTCCGAGGGCTTTGATATGTGGGAGCGTTCCAAGACTGAATTTGACTATGCACGCTTTTTCCCGGAATGGATATCCCGTGATGTGGCGTCATGGGTACGCCGTGACAGAAACCATCCCTCCGTTATCGGCTGGAGCATCGGCAATGAGATATATGATACTCACGCAAGCGAAAGAGGTCAGGAGGTCACCTCCATGCTGGTAAGGCTGGTGCGTGAAAGCGACCCTCGCTGCAACGGATATGTTACCATCGGCTCCAACTATATGCAGGGAGAAAATGCACAGAAATGTGCGGATATTGTCAAGCTTGCAGGTTATAACTATGCGGAGCGTCTTTACGATGAGCATCATGCACAGCATCCCGACTGGATGATATACGGCAGCGAAACGGCATCTGTTATCCAGAGCCGGGGCATCTATCATTTTCCACTTTCCCAGAATGTTCTTGCGGATGATGACGAGCAGTGCTCATCCCTTGGCAACTGCTGTACTGGATGGGGTGCAAAGAATACCGAAGCATGCATAATACCCGACCGTGACGCTGAATATTGTGCGGGACAGTTTATCTGGACAGGCTTTGATTATATCGGTGAGCCCACACCCTATTCCACAAAGAACAGCTACTTTGGACAGATAGATACAGCGGGCTTCCCCAAGGACAGTGCTTATGTTTTCCGTGCAGAATGGACGGATCACAAAAAATCTCCCTTCGTTCACATCTTCCCCTACTGGGATTTTACTGAGGGACAGGATATTGACGTTCGAGTTACCTCAAACGCTCCCTTTGTGAAGCTGTTCTTCAACGGAGAGCTTGTGGGTGAAAAGGAGATAGACCACGCTCACGGCAAGGAGCTGACCCTTGATACGATCATCGGATACACTAAGGGCGAGCTGTGTGCCATAGCCTATGATGAAAAGGAAAATGAGATAGCAAGAGACGTTATCCGCTCATTCGGAGATACAGCAAGGCTTGTCCTCACTCCCGACAAGACAGAGTTCAAGGCTGACGGAACAGACCTTGTTTTCATTGATATCTCCGCATTTGATAAGGACGGAGAATTCACAGCCAACGCCAATAACCGTGTAACAGTTTCCGTAAGCGGAGCAGGCAGGCTTGTTGGTCTGGATAACGGCGATTCTACCGATTACGAGCAGTACAAGGGAACCTCCCGCAGACTTTTCTCGGGAAAGCTCCTTGCAATAGTTGCAGCTAAGACCACGGCAGGAGAGGTAACGGTAAAGGTCACATCACCCGATCTTCCCGAAAGCGTTATTACTCTCACTGCACTTCCTGCGGAGGTCCCCGAAGGCATTTCCGCTTCTCAGGAGAACACAGACCGTCCTTATGACTGCACAGAGACAGAAAAGGATATCCCCGTAAGAAAGATCGAGCTGATAAGCGAAAGCACTGCATTCAATGCCGAATGCCGTGAGATAACCTTCCGCACAGCAGTTTTCCCTGCAAATGCATCCTACGGGGATGAGATAGAGTACCGCATCACAACAGTTCTCGGCATTGATTCAAACCTTGCAGAGATCGTTTCTCAGGATAAGAACGGAGTTAGGGTCCGCTGCTGCGGAGACGGTGAATTCTATCTCCGTGCACTCTGCAAAAACGGAACGGACAAGTATCACATTCTCTCCGCTGTCAAGCTTACCTCCGAGGGTATCGGTGCAGCTTCATTTGATCCATATGAATTGGTAAAGGGCGGACTTTATACCGTTTCCGACGGAAATGCAGGCAACGGCATACAGCAGGGTGCAGCCTTCGGAATGAACGGAGGCTGGTTCGGATTCGAGAATGTGGACTTTGGTCCTATAGGCTCCGATACAGTTACTGTACCCATCTTTGCAAATGTGACCGATGCGGTGGATATCAGATTCTATGACGGCATTCCCGGTGATGGGGGAGAGCTTATCGGTGATTTCAAGTATCAGAAACAGTCCATCTGGCTCACATACATACCCGAAACATACAAGCTTACCAAGAAGCTCACAGGCATGCATACCATTGTAATGCAGTCGAGCCGGGGATATGACGTTCAGGGCTTTGTGTTTGAAAAAACGCCCAAGGAATCCGCTGAGATACCCGCAACAGCAAATGAGAGCCTTTACGGTGACAGATTTACAGTCGGCGACGGCGAGGTCACAGGTATCGGAAACAATGTTATGTTTGAGTTCGGTGAGTTTGATTTCAGCGGAAAGGCACCTGCTGAAATTGCGGTAACGGGCAAGTCAAAGCTGCCCTTCAACAGCATTACAATTATTTTCCGTGACGATAAGGAGCAGCGTATAATTGCGGAATTTGCAGGAGCCGATGAATACACCGAACGTACCTTCTCCCTTGAGGGACTTGAGCTTGGCAAGTGCAGGGTATCCTTTGTATTCCTGCCGGGAAGCGATTTTGATTTCAGATCATTCAGATTTGTATATGCTCCTGAGGTTTGATACTAATAAGCAATGAAAAGCCCATGCTGTGAAAAATCACAGCATGGGCTTTGTTATAATGTCATATATTATGCTAAACCATGTGTCCGGACTCAGGGGTCAAACTGCTTCTTTCTGTTCAGCCTGAGAAACCCACGTAAGGTATACTTGAATCCGCTGATTACCTCCATAGCTCCGCAGAGCTTGTCAACCATTACGATAACAACAGTCTCCTTGTATCTGGGAAGCTGTGTGGTCAGCGGGAACATGTGCTTTTCGATAATATCACTTTCAAGAGGAGTGATCTCAAAATAACGGCGTACATTTGTCAGTGCTGTTGCCGCATGAGTGAAGCCGTGGAGCCTTTCTCCCTTGGCAGGCACATATGTATGCCAGTCGTAGAGGAAAAGATCGTGGAGAAGTCCCGCACGTGCAGCTGCTCTTGCGTTAAGTGAAAGCAGCTTGCAGAAAACGTAATTGTAGTACGATACGTTAAGGCAGTGCTGGAAGCAGGTCGTATTGCCGTGATGAGGATATTCCTTCATCCTGGCAACTACGTCGCTTTCAAGCAGATCTGATACGAATGCAACATATTCGGAGACATGGGGATCGGAGAGGTCGAATCTGGAACCGATTGCTTTCAACATCGGAGTTTACCATCCTTCATATATTAATTATTTTCAGAATGCCAATTCAATGTGTCCGAAGAAGACACAATAATATTATACTATTATTTAAGTGATATTTCAATGTCCAATATGCACATATTTGCAGGTAAGTTTTGTATTTTTAAAATACAAGAAAAAATGAAGCGTCACTTGTGATATTTTCCCCCTGACGCTATGGAGAACGCTCTGTAAAGCTGTTCCAGGAGCATTACTCTTGCAAGCTGATGGGGGAAGGTCATTTCCGACATGGAAAGTCTGATATCCGCAGACTGCTTAATGCTTTCATCAATTCCGAAGGAGCTTCCGATTATCAGATTGACCGTGCTTTTTCCACGGACGCCAAGCTCGGTCAGGGTCTGAGAGAATTTTTCTGAGGACATTTGCTTTCCCTCGATGCACATTGCAATGTTGGCACAGTCAGGTCTGAAATATCCGCTGATCTGTTTGCCCTCGTTTGCAAGAGCTGCAGAGATCTCCTTTTGGGAGGGATTGTCGGGGAGACGGCTCTCGGGAAGCTCGATCACCTTTATTTTGCAGTACGCCCCCAGCCGCTTGATGTATTCGGCACAGGCTGAGCGGAGATATTCTTCTTTCAGCTTTCCGACGGTTATAAGATTTACGTTAAGCATTGTTCACTCCGTGCTTCATAATATCGGGGTTCTTGTTTTTCTTGTCCTGATAAAGGGCAGCATCAGCCTTATCCATGAAATCCTGTATGTTGGATTTAGGAGAACACTGGAGCTCGTAGGTGCCTATGCTGACAGTAACGTTATATGGCTTGCTGCTCTCCGCATTGTGAGCAGCTGCAATCGTCTTGATACGGGAAGGCAGACTTTTGATAATTTCAGTGTTCTCGCAGAGAGCGAATGCAGCAAACTCATCTCCGCCTATCCTTGCTACAATATCAGTGTTTCTGAGGCCGCTTTTCAGATACTCAGCTGCCGAGACGATAGCATAGTCACCGTCATCATGACCGAAGTTATCGTTGATCTTCTTAAGATTGTCCAGGTCTCCGAAGATCAGCACAGCGTGCTTACCCTCATTTTCGGGAGCACGAAGTATCCTGTTGGTAAATTCGTAGAAGCCTCGTCTGTTGTATACTCCGGTCAGCTCATCGCACATGGATATGCGGTTCAGCTGGCTGTTGCGGAACTTAGCAGCATCCAGAGAGCTTTCAAGCTGGGTCACAAGATTTGAAAGCTTGATAGCTGTGCATATCTGGGGAGTTATGGAGTATATATATGTGAAATATTCATACTCAGGCTCGCAGAGTATCACGCCGTACTGCTCCTCGTTCATGAACAGGGGAGAGAGTATCATAGTCCGTCTTCGGTCAGGGGTATAGTCATTGGAGAAAATATTCTCTATGGGTGTAAGCTGGGAGCATTGGGGGATAGCAGTGAGGCTTTCGCCGTTGTGACAGGATTTCAGCATGATGCTCTTGGGAAGCTTCCATTCCATCCTGCTTGTGTGCACGATAGGCTCCGGGTATGTGTAAATGTAGCTGCTTGCCATATGTATGCGGAAAAGATTATTGACGATGGAAAAATAGGTCTGTTCTTCATTCCTTCCGTAAAGGGTCATATCTTTGGTTATATTGTTTATAAGGAAGTTGGTAAACGTCAGATCGTTTATCTTTGCATAATGCATGGTTATAGTGCGGTCGGCGATAGTTTCCATAATATACTCAGCCGCACCGTAGATGACCACCGAACGTTCCATATTTCCGCTGCACAGAGCCAGTGCAGTGCGGCGGGTTAGATTTGATATTTTGATAAGGGAATCAACAGGGATAAGAGACATTATCTGCTTTTCGCCCAGGTCGGAAGCCATTTTGCGGAAATCAAGAGGGGACAGGGAATCTGTACGTGCATAATCCAGGATGCTTGTTATGTCCTCGGTCAGGAGAGCGATAAGCTCACGAAGCTTGGTTCCCGTTTCACCCCCTGAGAGTACCTCGGAGACAATTCCCGATGCAAGGGAGGATGAGCTTCTTTCAAAGATCTGGGGGTCATTGCTGTTCAGGGCTTCCCTTCCGCATGACTGCCTGAAAACAGGGGAGGAGCCGAGACTTATCATATCATCGGGCTTACTTCCCTTTGCCATTTCTATAGCTTCGCTGACAGCACGATATCCAAGCTGAGAAGCGTCCGCCCTGACTGTTGTGAGCATAGGATTCAGCACAGATGCAACTTCGGAGTCGTCATAGCCTGTTACTGCGATATCCTGTCCTACCCGCAGGCCACGCTTTTCAATAGCTTTGTAGCCGCCCTTGCACATCATGTCATTGGCAAAGCAGATAGCGTCGATCTTTCCTGCATTGCGGTCGATAAGATCTCCGACAATATCAACGCAGTATTCGGAGAATTTGCCGTATGCGACCATATCAGGGTCGAAGTCCATGCCGTTTTCGTAGAGTGCTTCCTTGTAATAGCCCAGACGTTCATCAGCATCGGCATTTCCCTTAGGACCCGATACAAAAGCAATGTGCTTCTTTCCGTGGACCTTTATCAGATGATTGACGATCTCCTTGATGCCGCTTCCCGAAAGCCGGATGCAGGGATAGCCTCTTACCTTGTTTTCGGTGGTGATGACAGGAAGCTCGCCAAAGCTGTCCACAAAGGTTTTGAATTCCTCGTTTGTAACAAAGGAGCCGATGGTTCCCGCCGAAATAACAAGAGCGTCAAGATTTTCTGCGGAGGCATAGCTGTATATTACATTGTTCTGATACTCATAAACGGTATGCTGAAGGTCATTGAGCTGGCTGTTAAGTGAACGGCCGGGGAAGATTATAAGATTGGCATCCAGATCCTCAGATGCGGCAACAGCACCCTTTATCAATGCTTTGGAGTAGTCGTTGTCAAGATGATGTATCATGAATCCTATGGTAAGTCTGTTCTTGTCCTTCATGGGAGAGCCTCCGATCCTCGGGAATGATAGTAATATGTGTTATTCTGCAGAAAAAATATGCAGCATATAGATGTGTGAAAACGATTCCGTACATTAATTGGTAATGATTAGTATAATTCAGTAATGATATATGATTATTATACCATTATTTGCGTTACAATTCAAGAATTTATGTTTGTTTTTTACAACATTTTTTTTATGAATATAATTGTAATTATTATATGGTGCAGCGTATAATAACATATGTATGCTATAGCAATCCACAAAAATATCCTGCTGGTTTGGCAGTCTGTTTCTGTGTCTCGCTATTAAGCTTTTTATATCACTGTGGTTTCCGGACAAATAAAAAATAAGTGAAATCCGGTAAAAATTGTGTTTTCCGATTGACTTTACGCTTAAATTGAAGTATAATAATCAGTGGTGTGCAAAAGAATGTGCACTGTATATACCGATATTTTCTTTGCTGAAAGGATGTGAGCATGTGGATACAGGAAGTACAGGCGGCGTGATACCTCGAAGTCAGTCTGCCGAGAATATGTGTTCACGCTGTGTTCACATGCTTGGCGGAACAGCATAATGATAAGGAATCATGCCCTTCGTATAGGATAACTATATTTTTCGGAGGGATATGTATGGAAAAGTATGAAGCTGTTGTCCTTGTAAAGCACAGGGCGTTTGTACAGCTGAAAAAAGCTTTGCAGGAGCTTAATCCTGCGGATATCGCTCAGCTGCTCAGAGAACTCGTCGAAGAACAGGACGAATTCGGTGAGCGTGAGCTGACGCTGATATACAGAGTTCTCCCCAAGGAGCTTGCTGCCGAGGTTTTCACCTACATGGAAAGTGACATGCAGATGGACCTCATCAACGCTTTCTCCGATAAGGAGCTTAAGGAAGTCATCGACGAGCTTTTCCTTGATGATACCGTTGATATCATTGAGGAAATGCCCGCTAATGTTGTTTCAAGAATACTGAAAAATACCGATGCAGAAAAGAGAAAGCAGATAAACGAGCTGCTCCACTATCCCGAGGACAGTGCAGGCTCTATCATGACCACGGAGTTTGTTTACTTCGGCCGTGAGGACACGGTGAAGGCTGCTTTTGAACGTATCAGAAGCGTAGGTCTGGTCAAAGAGACCGTATACACCTGCTATGTTACCGACTGCCGCAGACTTGTGGGTGCTGTTACCCTGTTGGATATGCTGGTTGCGGATGAGGATAAATCCATTGCGGATATCATGGATACCAATGTTATCAGCGTGGGTACTCATGAGGACCAGGAAGCCGTTGCGAACCTGTTCTCAAAATATGACCTCGCCGCACTTCCCGTCGTTGATACTGAGGACAGAATTGTGGGAATTATCACATTCGACGACGCCATGGACGTCATCCGTGAAGAGAATGCGGAGGATATGTCAATGATGAGTGCCGTTGTCCCCAGTGAGGAATCCTATTTCAAGACAAGCGTTTTCAAGCACTCACGGAACAGGATCGTGTGGCTTCTTGTACTGATGCTTTCGGCAACCCTGACAGGTGCTATCACAGGTCATTTTGAAGCTCAGATCGCAGCTGTCCCCATGCTGGTGTCCTTCATGCCTATGCTCATGGGTACGGGCGGTAACAGCGGCTCCCAAAGCTCAGGTATGATAATCCAGGCTATGGCGATGAACGAGATACGTCCCAAGGATTTTTTCAGGGTGGTTTTCAAGGAATTCAGGATATCCCTGCTCTGCGGAGCTATACTCAGTGCTGTTAATTTCGCAAGGATACTGATCTTCTATAAGGATGAACCCGGGGTGATATCAATCGCTGCGGTGGTATCCCTGGCACTGTTCGGAACTGTGGTAATGGCAAAGCTCATGGGCTGCATGCTTCCCATGCTTGCAAAGAAGATCAAGCTTGACCCTGCCATTATGTCTGCCCCTCTTCTCAGCACTGTAGTTGACAGCTGTTCCATGCTGCTTTATTTCACTATCGCAATGAGGATCCTTGATTTCTGAGTATAATAATACGCTCTGAGTGCACGGATGATAAGCTCTGTCCTATTGAAAGGAAATGGTTTTATGAGAAAAACGAAAATAGTTTGTACTATCGGTCCCGCAACCGACAACGATGATATTCTCAGAAGAATGATGCAGGAGGGCATGAATGTTGCCCGTTTTAACTTTTCCCACGGTGATTACTCTATCCATGAAAAGCGGTTTGAGCAGGTCTGCCGTCTCCGTGAGGAGCTTGGACTGCCTATTGCTACGCTTCTTGACACCAAGGGTCCCGAGATACGCATAGGAAAATTCGCAAACGGCGAAAAGATCACCCTTGAGGACGGTGACAAGTTCATCCTTACAACGGAGGAAAGAGAATGCACCAAGGATATCGCCTCCATTTCCTTCAAGGGACTTCCCGATGATGTGAAAAAGGGAACGGCTATACTTATAAATGACGGTGCTGTCGAGCTTCGTGTGGACAGCGTTCAGGGCAGCGAGATTTATACAACGGTCATCCACGGGGGAGAGGTTTCCGACAACAAGGGGATAAACGTCCCCGGAGTGGAGCTTTCCATGCCCTATCTTTCCGAGAGGGACATGAACGATCTGGAATTCGGCAGCAAGATGGGATATGACTTCATTGCTGCGTCCTTTGTCCGTACAGCCGCAGATGTGGACTATCTGAAAAAGTTCATCAAAAGCCTTGGCTGGAACACGCCCCGCATCATTGCCAAGATAGAGAATATGGACGGCGTGAAAAACATCGACGAGATACTTGAAGCGGCAGACGGAATAATGGTTGCACGAGGGGACATGGGGGTCGAGATACCCTTTGAGCTTATCCCCGCCATACAGAAGGATATTATCCGGAAGGGCTACAATGCGGGTAAGCAGGTCATTACTGCAACTCAGATGCTGGAGTCCATGATAACGAATATCCGTCCCACACGTGCGGAGATCACCGACGTGGCAAATGCTATTTACGACGGTACATCCGCGATAATGCTCAGCGGTGAGACTGCTGCAGGAAAGCATCCTGTTGAGGCAGTCAAGACAATGGCCCTCATTGCGGAGACCACCGAAAATGACATCAACTACAGCAATCGCCTGAAAAACCGTAAGGACGACTGCAATAAAAGCATTACAAACGCTATATCTCATGCGGCTGTTACCACAGCTCACGACCTTGGAGCAAAGGCTATACTCACCGTAACAAAGACGGGAGGAACTGCTAAGCAGCTCTCAAAATACCGTCCCGAATGTCCTATCATCGGCTGTACTCCCGACAAGCGTGTGCAGCGTCAGATGAATATGTCCTGGGGAGTCATCCCTCTGCTGATGGATGAAAAGAGCAGTACAGATGAACTCCTTGACGGTGCTATTGAGGCGGCAGTTACAAATGGTCTGCTGAAAAACGGTGATATGACCGTTATCACAGCCGGCATCCCTTTAGGTGTTGCTGGCAGAACGAATATGCTCAAGGTAGCTGTGGTAGGAGAGCATGATGAATAAATCACCATTAAAAGGAGAAATAAAAATGAAGATAAGCAGATTAACAAGGATGGCAGCTGTATTTGCAGCTGCAGCAATGTTTGCAGGTGTACTGGGAGGATGCTCATCATCCGCCGGCAGCGATAATGCAGGCGGCTCTGAGACAGAGCAGTTCGTGCAGGAGGAACCCGCTCTTGAGGATGTTGAGATACTCAACTTCACAGCACCTGAGATCGGCGAGAAGATCGCAGTTATCGAGGTAAAGGACTACGGAACCATCAAGATCAAGCTTTTCCCCGAGGAAGCTGCAAAGGGCGTTGAGAATTTCATAGGTCTTGCCGAGATGAACTATTATGATGAGATAATCTTCCACAGAGTCATCAAGGATTTTATGGATCAGACAGGTGACCCCAGAGGAAACGGAACAGGCGGAAACAGCATGTGGGGAGGAACCTTTGAAGGCGGCGTATCTCCTAAGCTCTTCCACTTCACGGGAGCAGTCGCATATGCAAACAGCAGCGGAACAGATACAAACGGAAGCCAGTTCTATATCGTAAACACTCCCGATGGATTTGTAAACTGCGGCGGTTACTATGATGAAAACGGAGAGTTTGCATGGCAGACAGACATGGATGCCGCAGGAATGACTCTTCCCAACAACCTTAAGCAGGCATATACCGAGCACGGAGGAACACCCTTCCTTGACGGAAGCTATACAGTGTTCGGACAGGTTTTCGAGGGAATGGATGTAGTCAGAGCTATCGCAGAAGCAGAGGTAGATGAGAATGACAAGCCCCTCACACAGATCGTAATGCAGTCTGTAAGAATAGTTGAATATGACGGCAACTGATCTGTATTCAAAGCAATAAAGCGGAGCGGATAAGGAGCTGCTGCAGGAAAATGCGGCAGCTCCTTATTTTTTTGAAATGCTACCTAATACTAATTCCAAATCAACCTATAGACAAATTCTCGGATAGAATAATCCAATTCTGCGTCAAGCTCCCTTGCCGGGCAGCAAGCCCGCCTGCGGTCGCTTTCCTTGACTTGGATTATTCTATCTGTCGGCTTTGTCTATAGAACGATTTGGAATTAGTATAAATTTTCTGTATATTTTGTTTCGATTGCAGAGCTTTTTTTGTGCGTAATTGCCAAAGAGAGGTGATATATTTGTGATAGAATCATAATTGACATCCGTGCGAATATATATTATAATTTATTTAATAAGGTATTTCAGACAGCAGGTGCTTGTTCTGCCAAGCGGAATGATTCCGGATCCGGAAAAATGAATTCGTTTGCATTCCCGAATTATAGCCGTTTGCGGGACTTGACGCAAAGGTCCTGCGGCTCTGTATACAAAATTAATAGGAGAGATGAATAATGAAAAGATCCAGAATTCTGGGTACCGTAACAGCTGCGGCTCTTGCGGCACTCAACATGGCAGCCTTTGGTGCTGTTCCCGCTGCAGCTGCAGATATTGACCTTGACGGTACATATCACGCATATATCGGCGTACAGTCCGCAAGCTTCACATTCAGAAACGCTTATGACGAACCTACATACGGCTTTGGTCAGACAGGCGAGGACGGCACAGTTTGGTTCGATCAGCTCACTGGCTGGGACGGCCCTACAGCTCTTAACAAGGGCGGCGTTTTCACAGATGCTGAGATCGCAGGAAACGGTACATATTCTGTTTCTGTAACAGATTTTGACTTCGGTGATGACGAGACCTTCAACCTGCTTTTTGTTTCCACCGATATGCCTGTAAATGACGCTGTCACTATCTCTGATGTTAAGGTCGTTCTTGACGGTCAGACAAAGTATACCTTTGATGAGGCTTTCATGAACCCCGATTCTCTTGAGTACATGAACTGGATGGCTATCAATATCTGGAATGATGACCTCGGCGGTCAGGATGGACTCTTTGGCTACGTAATGCCTCAGGATTCCGTTGAGCTTCAGTTCACAGTTTCCGGCTTCAACTATGACAAGGCAGCTGACGCTGCTTCCGAGGGTGCAGATGATTCCGCTGCTCCTGCAGGTGATGAGTACAATGCATACATCGGCGTACAGTCCGCAAGCTTTACATTCAGAAACGCTTGGGACGAGCCTTCATACGGTAAGGGCGTTGTTGGCGATGACGGAACAGTATGGTTCGATCAGCTCACAGGCTGGGATGGCCCTACAGCTCTTAACAAGGGCGGCAAGTTCACTGATACTAAGATCGCAGGCAATGGTACATACTCCGTTTCCGTAACAGATTTCGACTTCGGTGAGGACGAAACATTCAACCTTCTTTTCGTTTCCTCCGATATTCCTCTTGACGCAGGAATCACAGTTTCTGATGTTAAGGTTATCCTTGATGGTCAGGCAAAATACACATTTGACGAAGCATTCCTCGATCCCGATGCTACAGATTACATGAAGTGGCTTGCAATCAATATCTGGAACAACGATCTCGGCGGACAGGATGGTATGTTCGGTTACGTAATGCCTCAGGATTCCATCGAGCTCCAGTTCACAGTTTCCGGCTTCGATTACGATAAGGCTGAGGATGCTGCTCCTGCTGAAACAGAAGCTGCTCCCGAGGAGACAGAGGCTGCTGCTGAAGAAACAGAAGCTGCTGAGGAAACAGAGGCTGCCGCTGATGAGACAGAGGCTGCTGAGGAATCCGAAGCTGCTCCCACTGAAACAGAGGCTGCTCCTGTAGCTGCAGAGGCTTCTTCAAGCGGCAACGGCGGTGTAGTTGTTGTAGTTATCATCGTTGTTGTAGTTGTAGCTGCCGGCGTAGTAATATTCCTTAAGAAGAAAAAGTCCTGATAACCGAAAACACGTTAATAGTTAATACGTAAACGGTTAGTCTTTCACAGGTACTGAAAATTTCGGAATGACAGGCTATATTGCCTGCCATTCCGAATAATTATATTTGTGAAAGACAGGTAATAATAACGGTAAACGTTTTCATAAAGTGTTATCGCAGAAAGGACTGATTGAAAAAGATGGCTAAAAATACTTTGGAACTTGATGCTAAGGCTGCAAAAAAGGCACGCATGGAGGCTAATAAGACTGCTAATGAGAAGATAGCCGATGTGATCTATTGGCTGCTTCGTTCAGCAGTGGTAGTTAATATCGTCATGCTGTTCTTCCCTGCATTCAATGCAGCAAGACTCAGCGGAATGATAAATAAGAACCTGTCGCTGTTCTCCTGTGGTGTATCTTACGATTCGATAGTTGCAAACTTCGGACGAGCTTTCAGAAGCGGATGGGTAAATGAATCCACATTCCACGCTCTTAACATCTGTGCTTTTGTTGTTATTATAGCTGTTATCGGAGCTGTCGCAGGCGGATGCATGTCCCTGGGAAACAGAAAGCTCAAAAGATTTGGTGCGTTTTTCAGCGTTGGTTCGGGTATTGTTGAGATCGCAGCAATGCTCTGGAACAAGTCAATTTATAATCAGATAGTTGCACAGGCCGTCAGTGCGGGCAAGGTTGACAGGGTTGAACCCATGTTCCCTTACATAAGCTACGTTTACATGGCTATTGCAGGAATCATGATCGTATGTGCCGCTGTGAACTTCTTCCTGGTGCCCAAGGAAGAGGAGGGAGAAGGCTTCGATATGGAGCCTAAGTTCCAGCTTTTGCTTATGATGCTCCCCATTATCGCTCTGGCATTTGTTTTCAGCTATCTTCCTCTTTACGGATGGAGATACGCATTCTTTGATTACAAATCAGGTGAAACACTTTCCGCTGACAGCTTCGTCGGTTTTAAGTGGTTCACAGCCCTTTTCCAGAATGAAGCTACCAAGAAGGATATCGTTACAGTTCTGAAAAACACTCTGGCAATGAGCGGACTGGGAATCGCTACAAGCTGGGTGCCTATGATATTCGCTGTATTCCTTTCCGAGATCAAGAATTCTCATTTTAGACGTTTTGTACAGACATTTACCACTATCCCCAACTTTATCAGCTGGGTTCTGGTTTATGCTCTTGCAATTGCTATCTTCTCTACAGACGGTTTTATCAACACAATGATAAACAGTGTAAGCAATTCCGAAACTCAGGTCACCACGAACTATCTTATGTCCGCCGATCATATGTGGCTCAAGATGCTTGCATGGGGTCTCTGGAAGGGCGTGGGATGGAGTGCTATCATCTACATTGCCGCAATTTCAGGTATCGACCAGGGTCTTTATGAGGCTGCTACCGTTGACGGTGCAGGAAGATTTGCTAAGATGTGGTACATCACTATCCCTGAGCTTATTCCTACATATTGTGTTCTGCTTCTTATGTCAGTTGCGAATATCCTTTCCAACGGTATGGATCAGTACCTCGTATTCTCAAACGCTGTAAACCGTGAAAGCATTCAGGTTCTGGATCTTTATGTTTATAACCTGGGTATCGGTAAGGGACTTATCCCTCTTTCTACTGTTATCGGTATGGTTAAATCGGTTATCAGTGTAATTCTTCTTTTCGCTGCTAATGGTATTTCCAAGGCTATCCGCGGCGAGAGCATCGTATAAGGAGGGAAGAGCAAATGGCAGAATTAAGTCTTAAGAAAAAGAATAAGGAAGATCATGACGTTGATTCTTCCACACATATAAAGCTTACACCGGCTGATATTGTGTTCAATATTATCAACTACCTGTTCTTTGGAATTTTCACCCTCAGCTGTATCTTCCCTTTCTATTACATTTTTATCAATACGATCTCTAACCCTGAGCTTGTTACAAGAGGTGCGATAACCCTTATCCCCCGCCAGATCACTATTGCGAACTATATTTCAATGGGTAAGGTTCCCGATCTGTGGAATTCGGTTATCATAACTGTCCTCAGAACAGTTATCGGTACATCCCTGATGGTTTTCGTATCGTCATTGGCAGGTTACCTGGTAACAAAGAAGGAAATGTGGCACAGACAGTTCTGGTATCGCTTCCTTGTTGTTACAATGTACTTCAACGCAGGTCTTATTCCCTGGTATCTCAATATGTCCATGCTGGGTCTCACCGATTCCTTTGCAGCATACATCATACCCGGAATCGTAGCACCCTACAACATTATCCTTGTAAAGACATACATCGAGTCCATACCGGCTGAGATCGAAGAAAGTGCATTTATGGACGGTGCAAGCTACTGGACCATTTTCCGCAAGATCATCTGGCCCCTCAGCCGTCCTATCCTTGCCACTATAGCGATTTTCGGTGCAGTCGGTCACTGGAATTCATTCCAGGATTCCCTTATCCTTAATGCTAATGCTCCGGAGCTTTATACTCTCCAGCACAGACTTTACATCTATCTGAATCAAAGCTCCAACCTTGGTGCACTTGTTGGTTCCGGTGCAAGCAGCTCCGACTCTACTGCTCTTGCAAGCTCCCTTAACACAAAGATCATTCAGTATACCATTTCAATGGTTACTATCATTCCTATCCTCTGCGTGTATCCTTTTATGCAGAGATATTTCGAGAAGGGACTTATGCTTGGAGCCGTTAAGGGCTAATAATGTTGTTCTCCCGGCTTATATGATATTATGCCGGTATAATGTTGATAACCATTTGACCTATGGTCATCAGTAAACAAAATATTCAAGGAGGAATTATCAAATGAAGATGAAGAAGCTTATTGCGGGTCTTACTTCTCTCGCAATGATGGGTTCTCTTGCAGCATGCGGTGCAGCAACTCCTACAGTTGATACACCTGCTGCCGGAAATCAGCAGACAGATTCAGCTGATGTAGCGGAGGGCGGAGATTCAGGTGACACTCCTGCTGCTGTTGATACATCAAACATGACCGTTAAGGAGAAGCTTGCGGATCTTTACGGTGATGACACGATCCAGCTTACTGTTTACAGCCAGCTGGCTAACTACTCAGGAAAGCTCACAGGTTGGTTTGCTGAGGTCATGAAGCGTGAATTCAACTGTGAAATGACCATCATTCCCGATTCAGACGGTATGTTCGATACACGTATGGAGTCCGGAAACCTGGGAGATCTGGTTATTTTCGGTTCCAACGGAAGCGATTATCAGCGTGCAGCCAAGGAAAATATGCTCTTTGACTGGTATGAGGATGATCTTATTGACGAGTACGGTCCATACATCCGTGACAATATGAGCTATGCTATCAAGAACAATGCTTCCTTCAACGCTTCCTACGGTGCTAAGGAAACAACCTACGGCTTTGGTCACAACGTTGCAAGCTCACCCGAGGATCATGAAGCATTCTTCTACACAATGGATATCCGCTGGGATCTTTACAAGCAGCTGGGCTATCCCGAGATCAATAATCTTGATGACCTTTACAATGTATTTGTTCAGATGAAGGAGCTTCAGCCTAAGGATGAGAATGGTGCAGAGTCTTATGCTCTCTCCCTCTGGCCCGACTGGGACGGCAACATGGTTATGTACGTTAAGGCTTTTGCTACATGCTACTGGGGCTATGATGAAATGGGCTTCGGTCTTTACGATGTAGAGAACGGTACATATCATGATACAACCGAGGAGAATGGTCCTTATCTCACAGCTCTTAAGTTCTTCAACAGACTTTATCAGGCAGGACTTATCGACCCTAACTCTATGACACAGACCTATAACGAGATGAGCGAAAAGGTTCAGGCAGGCGGCGTATTCTTCTCCATCTTCGATTATGCCGGTTCCGCACTTTTCAACACAGAGGATCACCTCACAGCAGATAAGGGTATGTATCCTGTAGTTCCTGCAGATGCAACTCCTCTCTGCTACGGTATGAACGTTCTCGGCGGCAACAGACTCTGGACGATCGGTGCTCACACAGAGTATCCCGAGCTTTGCATGGCTATCATCAACTATCTCTGTACTCCCGAGGGTTACATGACATACTGGTATGGTCCTAAGGACACTTGCTGGTACTATGATGAAGAGGGCAACACATGCTTCACAGAGCTTGGTGAAGCTGCATTCATCGACAGAAAGGGTACTATGATGCCCGAAGAATTCGGCGGAGGAAGCTTCAACGACGGTACATTCCAGGCTAATAACACAACATGGACTAAGGATGCGTCCAACCCTGATTCCAACGGTGAAACATACAATGCTGAAAACTGGAAATCAAGAAGAATTGATGCAAAGTATGCTATCCTCCAGGATTGGAGAGATCACACAGGCAAGTACAATACTCAGGAATACATGGACAGCGTAAACCACAAGGTAGCTCTTGCAACACCTTACACCGAGTCTGACAGATCCGATGACCTCAAGATCATCTGGGAGCAGGTTGCAACTTGCATAAAGAGCTATTCATGGAAGGCAATTTATGCTTCCAGCGATGAAGAGTATGACAAGATCGTTACTGAGATGGTTCAGAAGATCAAGGAATACGATCCTAACGGTGAGTGCCTTGCTTGGTGCAACAATGAGGCAGCTATCAGATGTGCTCTTGAAGACCAGGTAAGATAATCGCTTACAGGTTCAGCAGAAAAATTTTTGGGGGTGGACGGCGGTAAAATGCCATCCGCCCCTTTTTGTTTTTGGAGGATATATAATGGCAGGTTTTTTCAGCCCTGAAAGTAAGCCATACAAATTTATCTGCCGATTTATTGACCTTGTAAAGCTCAGCCTTTTGTGGCTGCTTTTCAGTCTGCCGGTGGTAACTATTGGTATTTCTACCATAGCTGTTTTTACAGTCACGCTCCGCATGACCGAGGAGCAGGAGGGATATGTGGCAAGGGAATTTATCAAGGCTTTCAAAAACAACTGGAAGCAGGGTATACCCATGTCATTCATCAGCCTTATATGCCTTTGGGCGGTTTATCTGGATTTCCAGCTGTTCAATGCAGCTGCTGATACAGGGGAGAACGGGCTGCCGTTCCTGATCGTAGGTATTTGTGCGGCATATGTTTTCACCTTTTCACTGCTGTATGCATATCCGCTGCTTGCAAGATATGAGAATACGCTGCTTAACACAATAAGGAATTCCTTTCGTATCGGCATGAAGTATTTTCTCCGCTCCATTCTTCTTGTGCTGATAGTAGCCTTTGAGTTTGTGATAATTTTCTTCAATTACACAACCATATTCATAGGGCTGCTTGTTGGTCCTGCGATCATCATGTTCACCATCAGCGGAGTTGCCATGGGAATATTCCGTGATCTGGAGAAAACACCCGGTACTGTTACCGAAAAAAATAATGAGGATAACAGCAAATAATTCGAGGGTGTGTTGACACTATCCGAAATGTTCGGATAGTGTCAACACACCCTAATGACCTATGGTTCCTTAGTATAAACCAAAAAGAGTGCCTGTTTCTTTTGAAGAACAGGCACTCTTTTTATCTGTAAACTATATCAAACACTCTCCTGACCCAGTCCAGTGCAAGTTCAAACCATTGTGCGGATACCTCATTCAGGTATCTGCTGTCATTGTTTTTGATGGTGGTATCGTCGCAGAGTGCCACGCCATGTCCTCCTTTAGGGAAGATGTGCAGCTCATACGAAATGTGCTTTGATGATAATGCTCCTGCAAACATAAGGCTGTTTTCAACGGGAACTGTTGTGTCATCTGCATTGTGCCAGATAAATGCAGGGGGTGTATTATAGCTTACGTGCTTTTCAAGGGAAGTAAGCTCCAGTAGCTTTTCATTCCCGCCTGTGATACTGTCAGCCGAACCCCTGTGAGCAAATTCACCTGTGGTAATTACCGGATAGGACAGCACCATTCCGTCGGGACGAATATCCGAGTCAAATCCATTTGCCAGAAAATCGCTTCCATAATGTATGCCAAGGCTTGCAGCAAGATGTGCTCCCGCAGAGAATCCGCATAGGATGATTTTCTGAGTATGGGTATTGGCTTCATCAGCACGGCTGCGAACGATGGAAACAGCCTCTGCCAGCTCTGTGAGTGCTGTAGGAAAAAGCTTGTTTGTGCAGCTGTAATCCAGCAGATATGTGTTGAAGCCGTATGCATACCATCTCATTGCAACAGGCTCTCCCTCACGCTTGGAGCACCAATTATATCCTCCGCCGGGACAAACTATCACCGCACCTCTCCTGTCATGGGGAAGATCTGGGTAGATATCATGTTCAAAACAGGTCAGTCCCGGGGTAAGACCTTCGTTTTTCACGCCGCATTTTTCGTAGGGCGGTGTAAGGGTTAAATGTGATATTTTCATGTCTGCATCTCCTAAATAAAACAGCAGAGCATCATTCCGATAGCTCTGCTGAGAAAATATGTATCCGGATCAATAGTACTTGTTCTTTGCCTTCTTGAGGATAAGAACTACAAGCACAACAGCAGCTGCAACTACTACAGCGATCACTATGATCAGGATTATCATAGTGGAGCTGCCTTCGTCCTCCTCCTCGTAGGCAGGAACAGCAAGTGTAGTAGCCTCTGTCTGAGCTTCGGTTTCCTTTTCGGTGACCTTCTCAGTGGTCCTGGCTGTTGTTTCCTTAGCTGTAGTTTCTGCTTCAGCAGTCTCTTCCGCTGCAGTTTCCTCCTCGGCAGGAGCTTCGGGAATATCGCAGTTTGTGATCTTCATAGATGTGACCTTAAGCTTTTCGCCTGTGTCACCTACGTTTATGGCATATACTGTGGAGAAATCATCTGTACCGTATTTAGCTACGATATCATCATATGAGAATACTGCATGAGTTGTGTCATATTCGTAGGGAACGATCTTGTTCCAGTCCCTGGCTACCTCTGCGGGACGATCTCCCCAGGTCTGCCAGATAAGCTCACAGGGAGCCGAAGACGCTGCATCGGATTCAGTCTCAAACTCAATGATGACCTCAGATTCAGGCGTCATCCATGTAGGATCGAAATTATCCACAAGCGAAGTATCGCCAAGGCATGTGTAATGTGTTACAGACTGTCCCCAGCTGCTTGATTCAACAGCATCGGAAACGTCGAATTCATAATCTTCAGCACTTGCTGTAACCGAAAGAACAGCAGCAAGAACAAATCCTGCTGCAGCAGAAGCAGCAAGCTGCAATAATTTTTTCATATGGTGCTTACTCCTTTTTATACAATATTATTTTTATATTTTAATATATTTTCACCAAAAAGTCAACACCCTGCAGTTATATTTGTCGCATAAAACAGTATTTCTGTTAATCCGACCCGGTATTTTGTTAATGCTACCACTACAGATAGAAGCTATTTTCTTTTGGTCTTATAGTCCCTGAATTCTCTTCCTGCCCATCCGTCTACATCAGCACGCCGCATGGCACCGAAAATACGGTCGGTAAAGCCTTTGTCCTGTCTGTCCATATCTGCCAGGAACTGCTTTATTCTTTCACGGTTGGTATGACCATCCGCAGGACATCGGGATTTTACTGCTTCAAGACCGTTTCTGTTAGCTGCACGGCGAATCTCCTTTTCGGGGGCAAGGACCAAAGGACGGATCACCGTTATCCCTCTGTCCTCAATGCAGCTCACAGGGGAAAAGCAGCCTATTCTTCCCTCGCTGAAAAGGTTCATGATAAATGTTTCCGCAGCATCGTTGTAATGGTGACCCAGTGCAAGCTTATTGCATCCGATCTCCTCGGCGGCGTCATACAGAACACGTCTCCGCATTCTCGCACAGAGACTGCATGGATTAGTCTCCTGACGCTCGTCAAAAACGATCTCTCCTATTTGTGTGGGTATGATGTGATATTCGATATCCTCACGCTGACAAAGTCCTGAAATGAATGAGAAATCCCCCTCAACACCTCCGAAACGAGGGTCAAGAGTAACAGCAGCAATATAATAATCTATACCTATGAATTTTCTCAGCCTTGAAAGGCAGGTAAGCAGTACAAGACTGTCCTTGCCTCCCGAAACACCTACTGCGACCCTGTCTCCGTTAGAGAGCATATCGAATTCGTTGACGGCTTTCCGCACATATCCAAGCATTTTCTGCATAGCATGCACCTCTGTAAAACAGACAGAGCCGGTGCGGTTTATCAAACTGCCCTGCTCTGTTATTATTGCTCCCCCAATTAACTATTGAATTTTCTGCTTGCCCCGCTGTCGAA
>JBJERX010000075.1:0-12821 GCA_051882495.1 Huintestinicola sp.
ATTGACGTTACCGATGAAGAGGGTATCAAAATTCATTTCATATTCTGATGAAAAAAGCCGTCGGAGAGGAACGGTTTTCTCCGACGGTATATTAAAGAAATCATAATAGATAGCTTGTGAGTATAGGCACGCCTATCTCGAATTCGATGTGCGAGCTTTACACCATGATGAGGTATTTGCAGGCAGATATGCTGAAAGACTGCGGCATCAATCATTTTGATGAATGGGCTGCCGATTTTGGCGAGGTAAAAACCGATTATGAAATCTGTTTATAGTGCTCCATATAAAAAGATTGTCCAGCAGATTATGATTAAATGCAACAAAAGCCCATCAAATAACTTGATGGGCTTTTAATGTGTACACAACCGAGATTGATAAAAAACAAAATAATAAGCATTATGAAATTTTGATTTTTGCTTTGATACTTATTCAGCCACTATTTTACAGGCACAAGCTTTCCTCCGTCCGAAAGTGTAATAGTCTTGCCGCCAAGAGCACTGTTTCTGCTGTCGGATGCGCTGTAATAAATTGTATGTCCGTTAGAAACAATATTCGAGAAGGAACTGTCTGCGTCAACGATTGCTGTAACGTAACTGTCGGCAGTAACATTCCATTTGGACGTTTTATCAAGTGTAACAGTGACATCTCCGGTGTTTTTGCTGTCTACTGCTCCGGTGAATGAAGTCTTGTTTTTGAGGTTCATACTTACCGAGCTTATATTATCGCAGGTCACGTTGCCCTTTAACGTCTGGGAGTCGGCATTAAGTGTTACATTTCCGCCGTTGCTGCCGACCTTACCCCAGTTATTTGTATTGTTTCCTGCCGCATTTATAAGTTCGTCGGAGCTGAACACAAGCTTGGTATTTGTAAGATTGATAATAGCGTCGGTATTGGTAATATAAAACATAGGTCCGTCAGATGTGGTTTTCAGCGTGCTGTCCTCTGAAGTGAATACAGCAGTACCGACAGCAGCATCTCCCGATGTGCTCTGATAAAGCATTATTCCGTTCTTGCCTGCGCCGATAAATGTGCAATCGTTAAGCGTTATGGAATTCTTGCCCTCAACAACGGCAATCTGTGAACCTGTTGCCTTGCCTGAGCAGTTTTTAGCAGTAATATCACCAGTTGAATAGATACACGGCGAACCGTCACCGCTTGCAAAAAGCTTGCTTGAATCTATCACTATCGTTCCGCCGCCCCTGTCGGTTGCGACGGGAGCGCAATGAGCGCCGACAGTTTTTATATACATATCAGATGCGGTAATACTGCCTCCGTATGTTGCGTCAATACCTCTTGATGAATTGCCTTTTGTGTATATTTTCATTCCCGAAACGGTTATTTTTGCATTTTCACCTGTTGCAAAAATAGCATTTGAACCTTCCGCATTGGTAGTGATCTGACCGCCTGTAATTTTCGCCGTACTGTCCTGCTGAACAACAACTGCAGCGTTCAGCCCGTAGAAATTGCTGTTATCCGTATTGGAGCTGTCACCTTTTTTTGTGATAGTCGTATCGGTCATTTTTAGATAAGCTCCGTTTGAAACAAGTACTGCGGAGCTGTCGGCTGTGGTCTGGCTTATTTTTTTGGATGTGATGCCCTTTTTGCCGGAATTGATATTATATTTGGCAGAAAGCTCCATACTGCTTTTTTCCTGCATACCCGGTGCTCCCATTCCGCTGCCCTGAGGAGCATTCATACTTCCGTCCATGATCTCAATGCCGCTTATCTTTCCGCTGGAATTATATGTAAGCTTTAGTATATCCCCTTCGGAAATATCGGAAAGAGTAGCTGATTTTCCTTTCTTTTTAAGCACCTTTTCATTAGAAATATTTATTGTAAGGGTTTTGCCGTTTACCGTAAATTCACCAAATCCACCGCCGGGAGCACCATCCGGAGCTTCACCATCGGGCTTAGCAGGTGGCTCTCCATTATCTGAACCGCCCTGTCCCGGCTTTGCAGGAGGATTACCGCCGTTTTCCGGCATCGCTGGTGGAGTGCCTTTCTGTTCGTTTCCGTCGGGAGGTGTAGGAGGTGTCTGTCCATTCTGAGCATTTTCGGGTGCAGTCGGCTGTGAATATTCGCCTAATGCAAGCTTGACCTTTGTGCCGCTTACAGAAGTGACCTTTCCGTACTTGACAGACTGACTTGTGCTTTGCGAAGAGGATACGGAGGAAGTATTATCCGATGCATAACAGCTTGCTGTCGGCATAACAGATAATGACATTACCGCTGCGCTGATAAGTGCGATAGTTCTTATTGATTTTTTCATAACAGTCATTCCTTTCGGTTTTTTATTTTTCAATAACTGTATGATATCAGATATTTCTTAAAGAAAAATTAAAAAGGGAAATTATTACAAAAAATGTGCAGTACCTATTTGCTGCGATACTGAACGTTCTGAATATTATCATTTCATTTTTGCCGTAAAACCACAGAGAATGTACTTCCCACTCCCTCGGTGCTTTCTGCACTCACCGTTCCGTTATGATATTCGGCTATCTCTCTGACAAGTGATAAGCCCAGTCCAAGTCCCTTTGTACTTCTTGATTTGTCGGAACGATAAAATTGCTCCCAGATATGCGGCATATCCTCTTCCGAGATACCAATGCCGTTATCCTCAACTGTAATAATGACTTTATCATCACTTCGTTCAAGTCTGACCTTTACAAATCCGTTTTCTTTTCCGTATATGATACCATTTCGTATAAGGTTATTGAACATCAGCTCAAAAAGCTCCTTGTTGACGGGATATGTTATGTTTTCATCACACTCAAACGTGACCTTTATACCTTTTTCGGATATGATGTTGTGATCTTGACATAAAGAAGAAATCAGCTCTGTAAGGTCGGTATCAGTCCTTATATACTTGTCGGAATGATTCTCAATTCGAGAAAAGATGAGCAGCGTTTCTATCATATGGGACATACGATAGCTTTGCTTCTGAATTGCTCCGATAGCTTCAAGCAGTTCGTCCTTATCGGACGCATTCTCCACAGCATATTCACACTGCGCAAGAATAATTGATACGGGTGTTCTCAGCTCATGGGAGGCATTTGAAGTAAACTGCTTCTGTGATTCAAAGGTCTGTTCAAGGCTTTCAAACATTAAATTGAAGGTCTGTGACAGTTCGTAAAGCTCATCTCCCGTATCGGTAATGTCTATGCGCTTGGTTAGATCACCGCTGCGGCGAATTTCTTCGACGGTGCTGTTTATCTGTGCAACGGGTCGAAGAAATTTTCCCGTCAGCATATATCCGCCGCAAAATGCAAGCGCTGTTAGTATCGGAAGAAGCAGGAGCAGATATTTATGTGAGGACAATATGCTCCACATACTTTCTTCCGCAGGTATTATGCCTCTTATCCAGATATCGGGTTCATGGGGTAGCCTTATCCATGAATCATAATAATAGTACTTTGTACCTTCAAGAATTATTTCTGTGGGTGTTTCCGAGGGATTGTAAGGAATATCGTCAAACTCATCGAATTTGAATATTCCCAGCGAATGTGTACCGTCCTCATGATATGCCATTATCTGGACGCTGTGCTGGAGGAAATCCGTGCTTTTAACTTCCATATTTTCTTTATCGTTTTGAAAAGCGTCCGATACAGATTTATGGGTCAATATTTTTTCTGCGTATTTGTTAATGCTGTCCGTCAGAAGATCCTGCGTATCTCTTGTGCCAAGAGCCTGAAAAGCAATTATGACTATTAAAAGTATTACAATGCCGATAACAGTCAGAATTGTAGTAAACCACAAGGTCAGCCGGAATTTGATGCTTTTTCTTTTCATTCATCTGTCCTCATAACATAACCTATCCCTCTTACATTGTGTATAAGTTTTTTCATTCCGGGAAGGTCTATTTTCTTTCTGAGCATATGAACATAAACATCAACGATATTCTCTCCGCCTTCAAAATCATATTCCCAAACATGGGATAATATCTTTTCACGGGAAAGAATTCTGTTTTTATTCATAAGCAGATATTCAAGCAAATAGTATTCCTTTCCGCCGAGAGGTATCGTATCATCTCCACGCTTAACGATGTGGCTTCCAATGTCAATGGAAAGATCGTCAAGAGCTATGACATCTGAAATATTACCGCCTGCCGTCCTTGTTACCGCATTTATCCTTGCGATAAGCTCGTCAAATGAAAACGGCTTGACTACATAATCATTTGCACCGATGTTAAGTCCCTTGACCTTATCCGAAACAGCGTCCTTCGCCGTCAGAAAAATGACGGGAGTGGAATCCCCTGCTGTCTGATAAGACGGACAGCTTCTATCCCGTCCATTACAGGCATCATAATATCCATTATCACAATATCATAATCGGCAAATTGCAGCCTGTCCACGGCTTCCTCGCCGTTGAAACAGTTTTCAACATCAAAACCGTCCGCACGGAGCTTTTTTACAAGTATCTTGTTAAGATCGGGATCGTCCTCGGCAATAAGCAGCTTCATATTATCACCGTCCTTTAGATTTGTATCAATTATATCACGTTATTATTCCTTTTGCAAGACAGAAAGTGATTTTTACGGATATTTTACAAGTAAGCTCCTATTTTTAATTTTATTCTAATTTTTTTATTGTACAGTTAAAATGATTTATAGATGAAGGAGGCTCAACAGTATGAATGAATATAACAGGATCGTTCTTATTCCCGCATACAAACCGGATAATATGCTTATAAAAACAGCTGTGCAGCTGTATGACAAAGGCTTTCGGATAATAATAGTCAATGACGGGAGCGGCAGAGAATTTGACAATGTTTTTCTTGAAGTACAGAAATATGCGGTTATGAAAGCCGACGGGAATATGATGCTTCGCTGCATAAAAACAGGCTTGCCCATAGCCGTTCAGAACGGACTTATCTTCGTGTCAATGACCGCTCTGCAAAGGGTAACGAACGGCTTCGGAGAAAATGTTATGGCAGCATACACAGTTTCTATGAGGATAGAACAGTTTGTCCAGCAGCCCTTTTCATCGCTGAATGCCGCAGTTTCCACGTTCACGAGGCAGAATATCGGAGCCGGAAAAAGCGAACGTGCAGTCAAAGATCTGCGATCTGCAATGAAAATTTCAACGGTATTTGCATTTGTTGTTCTCATGCTTTTCATACTGTTCGGACGGCAATTGACAGCCTGCTTTGTATCGGGCGATAACGTTATCTATATTGCTTCAAGGGCTATCGTTATGACAGGCTGCTTTTACTGGGCACTAGGAATTATCCATACGGTCAGAGGCTTTCTGAACGGTGCGGGAGATACGGGGTACGCCCTTGTGAACGGTTTTGCCGAGGTCATCTGCCGCATAGGTCTGTCACTGCTGCTGACTTCTGTTTCTTTCATAGGATATTGGGGAATATGGCTCACTACATGCTGTACATGGTTTGTAACGGCAGCGGTAAGCGTTATCCGTTACAAGAGCGGCAGGTGGAAGGATAAAGCTGTTAAATAAGAATATTGAACATATGTCAAAAACGTGTATTGACTGATTCTCTGCAAAGATGTATAATATGATCAGAAATTTTTTCTTCTAAAACATTGGCGAGGTATCGTATGAAAATATTATTTATATGCGGCAGTCCCAGAAAAAGCGGAAACACTGCTCATATTTTGAAAAAAATCGCATCGAAATTAGGTGAAAAACATAATACGGAAATATGCTATATCACCGATTATAACATAAGTGGCTGTACAGGCTGCAACGTCTGCCAAGGCGTATTGGAAAAACCGGGGTGCATACAAAACGATGATGCACATATTCTGTTAGGCAATATTATTTCCGCCGATGCTGTAGTATATGGAACGCCGTTATATGGGCATTCATATTCGGGACAGTTGAAAATCTTAATGGACAGGCACGTTTCTCTGTTTAAATTTATCGGAGGAAGCGAAAAAGCTGTCGGCGAAATGGAAATACTGTCATTCATAAAGGATAAGCCTGTCGGTCTTATAGTGTCATGTCAGGGTCCCGAAGAAGATAATACGGAACTTATAAAAATGCAGTTCGATAGATTCTGCGAATCATCACTTGCACGATGCTTTGGAAAATACATTTTCCCCCGGTGTTCGCCGGATGTTGAAGGTACAGATTTTTCTCCAGAAACAATAAATCGTATAGCTACGGATATTGAAGAACTTAAAAAATGATCTCATAATGCTGACTCCACTCAAAGCTTCTTTTCCATTACAATGAACCCGTCATCGTTTTTTCTCTTATAGGTATTATAATCCTGAAGATTTTCAAATGTCTTTTCTATGATGGTGCTGCTGTTATCCCGGATCTTATACTCTTTTGGCATATAACCGCAAGATATATAAAACTTTTCCACATATCCGCCGGCAGAACCTATCGAAATTGTGGAGGCACCGTAACTCACTGCCGCTTTTTCAAAGGCTGACAGCAGTTGCCTTCCGTAGCCTTTGCGCCGGTAATCGTTTTTTACTGCAATTCCGTCCAGTACAAATGAGTCATCATCGGGATGCTCGATTTTTCTGTGCCAGCCGTAAGCAACTCCTATTATTTCTGAACCAAGCATTACTGCAATAAATAGATTTGGAAACTGCTCTGCATATTCTCTCATTTTTATGTGATCGCTGCCCGGAAGATATTCGGCGACCAATTTATAGAAACTCTGTTCAATGACCTTGTTCAGTAGGACATAATTTGCGGTGTTCATTGTGTTTTGCTCCATTCATTATACTCAGCAGATTCAGCCATTGCATTTGTGACTTCGCTATTAACCTTGCAAGCAGTCACTCTGTAAACAGCTTGATCCCGGATAGCATTTTATGCAGACGGTATTCATCAAACGGCAGATATTCCGCAATAGTAAAGCCCACAACATCTGCATTTTCTGTAATAACGTAAAGAATGTCCGATAACTTTTCCATTTTCATTCTTCCTCCGCCCGAACCATCTCCGACAAGTTCGGGATCGGCAAAGTAAGTTGAATGAAAGAAATGTTCATCAAGAACATCAATATCAAAGTGAATAAGAATATGGTCAAATCGGCTGATAAAGGTTCTGACCGTTTCATCATCTACAAAGGTCTTGTCTTGCACCTTATAGGAAACACCTATATCTTTAAGAAATTTTTCCTGATAATCGTGTAATGTCTGCAAACCTATGTAGAGGACTTCATCAGGCTTGAATTTTTGGTTTGTCATTTGTTCTGAGAGCTGCTTTGCACCATAGCCCAACAAGCTGCCCAATACCATAGCATGAGCATTCGGATATCCATCATGTACGGTAGAAACATCGGGATGTGCATCGATCCAAATGATCCCTGTGCTTTCATACCGACCATGCAGGTAATCAAAGGGAGCAAGTGAAACCATACAGTTACCGCCAATTGTAATAATCCTGTCCGGGTTCTCCGCAGAAAGCTTTTCCTGTGCATCCTTAATGGCCGCAATTACTTCATCTTCCGCATAAATACCGTTTGTTACTGATTTCTTCTTACCGTTCGGAGGAAGAATATTTACTTTTACAAGAGGTTGATTAATGTTTTGCGGCAGAATATATTGAAGAAGATTTGCACCAAAATAGTAAGTTTCGAGGCCCCCGCTCACATGATCAGGGTATAGCAATCTAATTGTTTTCATAGCCAATTCTCCTTATAATAAATATGAATTTCTTTATATTGTCATATTGAATAGGTAATCACGTATTTTACGATTATTTCAGCATTTGCACCTCCCAAAACGGTTCTTCCGAAAAATGACGTCCGTAACGCTCCAAAAAGAGGATATATCTGAATTCGCTCTTTTGAGAAAGAAATTCTTTTATCCGGGCAAAACGGTTTTGGTTTTCAGCAGGCGTATGACACACACATATATAATTGCCCGCCGGTAAAACAATAATCTGATTTTCACTTGCAGGCTTTACAATCTCGCTGCAAGCATACGCCGACAGCTCATCATTCTTCCTTTGATAGAGAAGACCCTGTTTATACAGGCTTGTGTATTTCTCACTTTCGTTGCGTTCAAAAAGCCTTGTCATAGCCATTACATAGTCCTTTGGGGTAGGAACAACATTTTTCATAGGTTCTGACAGAAAGCAGCGTTCGGGTGAAAACTGTTCAAACTGTGATTGAATTTTCGGAAGATTATCGGTTTCCTCAAGATGTTTTGAAATATATTTCAGCTTATCGGCTGTTCTTGTAATACGGGCTATCTCCTGATTTACCATATCGGAGCCGTCTTTTACGATTTTATCAATATTCAGACTGCCGTTTTCATCCGAATATGATGCAAATTGTTTCAGCGGAATACCAAGCTCCAAGCACGTCAGAATAAAGTCAAGTATCACCATCTGCTGCATACTGTAATATCGGTATCCTGTTTCATCGTTTATATAAGTCGGACAGAAAATACCGATTTTTTCGTAATAGCGTAAAGCCTTGACCGAAATGCCCTTGAGCTTTGCAACTTCGCCGATTGATAAAAATTCCTGCATTTTTTCATTCTCCCTATTGACTCGTCCCTTGGGGCATAGTTTACAATATAATTATAACATAAAGGGAGGATAATTTCAATGTCTGACAACAGAAAATTTTTTCAATATGTAATCCCATCCATCGGCTCTATGCTGGTGACAGGACTATATTTCGTTGTAGACGGAATATTCGTAGGACAGGGTATTGGAACTAACGGTCTTGCCGCAGTCAATATAGCAGTACCTTTTATCTCAATTCTGATAGCTGTTACAATGATGATCACAATGGGTGGAGCTTCGCTTGTTTCCATAGCGTTCGGAAGGAAAGAGCCCGAAAAGGCAAATGACATTTTCAACATCAGCATATTGCTTGTGGTGGTTTTTTCGCTGTTTATGAGCTTGATAAGCATTCTTTTTCCCGAAGGTATTGCAAAAATGCTTGGAGCAAGCGACACATTGCTGAATGATACGGCGGTGTATCTGAAATACTTTGTAATATTCGGCTTGTTCTATTGCGGAGCGATGACACTGTCGGCTTTTATCCGCAATGACGGAAATCCAAAATTAGCTTTTTGGGGTATGATATGCGGTGCTGTAAGTAATGTTTTCCTTGACTGGCTGTTTATTTTTCCGCTTCAGATGGGTATAAAAGGAGCAGCAATGGCTTCGGGGCTTGGTCAGGTGCTGGCTTGTGCGGTGTTGTCATTTCACTTTATTTTCCATAAAGGAAGCATTAAATTTGCTGTCCCGAAAATCACTAAAAAGGATCTTTCGACTATAATTCACACAGGTATTCCGGAATTTGTCACACAGATGAGTTCTCCTGTTACAACCTTCTGCTATAATCAGCTTTGTATAAGGATATTTGGAGAAATCGGCACAGCGGCGTTCTCCGTTATCTCCTATCTGCTTGTAATAATCATTGCTGTTTTTACAGGACTTGCACAGGGAATACAGCCCTTGCTCAGCTTTAGCAGAGGCGAGGGCAATATGGAAAGAGAGCGAAAATTTCTGCACAATGGATTATGCCTGAATATACTGCTGGCTATGGTAATTTACATCACTATGTTAATTGTGGGAAAACAGGTTATCAGCATTTTTAACTCTGATTCAAAAATGATAGAGCTTGCCTATAACTGCATTCAGGTTTACGGTATCAGCTTTCCGTTTGCGGCGGTCAACATAGTCTATACAACCTACTATCTTTCCGTAAAACAGACAGGTCAGGCATTAAGGATAGCTGTGCTGCGGAGCTTTATATTTAGCGTGATCTGTATATTTGCAGTACCTGCCGTCTTTGGAGATAGTTTCCTGTGGCTTGGAATTGTTGCAGCAGAAGCAGCCGATACCGTATATTTGCTGATAGCAAACAGAAAAAGAGCAGGCTGCAATAAAAACTGATTATAGCGTATGAGGCTTTATGGAATTTTTCCTGCCGAGAACCAAAGACAAATAAAACAGCACTGAACGAACCTGTTATCGTACAGTGCTGTTTTGTTATATTCACTTGTTTCTTGAAAGGGATATTTATAAAAAAATATATGTTGAATTTTTGGTGTGTTTGTAAAAAATAACAAAAATGGTTGCAATTTAAAGCTAAATATGTTATAATTATATATGATTAATATGTTGTATAAAAAATAGGAGGTGTACAATGCGACAGCGCAAAAATATTGCTGTGATCACAGGTCATGTTGTGAACAGCTATACATCGGAACTTTTTGACGGAATAATTTCTCAGGCTAATTCTCTGGGATACAATGTTGCGGTATTCTCTCTCTTTTCATTGTGGGATGAACTCACTCCTCATCAGATCGGCGAGGAGAACATCTACAACCTTATAAATTTTGATAAGATTGACGGAGTAATCTATCACGATTCTTCCATATGGCCTCATAAGATGAAGGCTCGAATAACAGATATACTGCATAAAAGATTCAACGGTCCGGTTGTTTGCATCAATTCAAACAATCCCGATGAATTTGTAAACATCACCATAGATGAACGTTCCAGCTTCTCAGTAATCGTTGACCATTTCATTGAAGTTCACAAGTTTAAAAAAATCTACTGTCTTACAGGCATGAAGGACAATTACAATGCAGAGGAAAGACTTGCGGGTTACCGTCAATCAATGGAACGGCATGGACTTGAAGTCAAGGACAGCTACATTTTTTACGGCGATTTTTGGAAAACGTCAGGCGAACAGCTGGCAAGGGATATCCATGACGGAAAGGTCGAAATGCCGGAAGCGGTTGTCTGTGCAAATGATTCTATGGCATCGGCTTTGTGCAACACTTTTGTTGAGCTAGGCCATCAGATCCCTAAGGAAATGTCAATCGCCGCCTTTGATACATATTATGGAGCTTACAGCAATGTGCCTTCAATAACCGGCTGCGTAATTTCAAACCGCACTCTCGGTGCAAAGTGTATGTGCAGGCTTTACAATCTTATGACAGGAGAAAACGTTAAACCTGTATTTAACGAACCAGATCTTCTTGTTACATTTGACAGCTGTGGCTGTGAAACCGATCTTATTTTTCAGAAAAAATACGGAAAGCAGATCAGAGCAACGCACAATACCGATGAATATTTCCATACCAGTACAATGCTTGAAAGGATAACATCCGTCAAGGATCTTGACAGCTGCATTTACGAAATATTCAGCCATCTTCATATTATCAACAATAATGGCGAAAACATCGAACAATTTGCGTTATGCCTTGATGAAAACTGGAACAATTTCAGCGAAAATGATGATGAATATGCCCGTGAAGGCTATTCTGACACAGCTATTCTGAAGGCATTTTACACAGATTACAAAACGCATACACTTAATATCAAAGTCAACACCAAGGATATGTTTCCTCCTCAAATGGTGGAGGATAAGCCTTTCTGCTGTTACTTCACTCCTCTGCATTTTGCTGACAGATGCTTCGGATACATTGTTACAAAATATAAAAGTAACGGCATAAATGCAGACAGAATTTTCAGACTATGGGTAAAGTATATCAATACATCCCTTGAATACCTCCGTGTAAAGGAACGGCTGGAGGTTATCAACAGCAGGATATACATAAGCTCTCTGCGTGACGGTCTTACAGGTTTATACAATCGTATGGGCTATAAAACGTATGCCATGGAGCTTTTTGAAAGATCAAGAACGGAGCATAAACCTTTTCTGCTTATCGTTGCCGATCTTGACAAATTGAAATATATCAATGACTGCTTTGGTCATTCGGAAGGTGATAATGCAATCACTGTCGTTGCGCAGGCTCTTCTGTCCTGTAGCGGAAACAGCGAAAAATGCTTCCGCATAGGCGGAGACGAATTTGCAGTGGTCGGCTGCTATGATTATGATGATATGATACCTCAGTATTATAATAAGCGAATCAACGGCTACCTTGACAGATACAATGAAAATTCACAGAAAAAATATGCGGTAAGCACAAGTATAGGCTGCTTTTTCGGATATGTAGACGGAATCAGCAATATCGAAGAATGCTATGATGCGGCAGATAAGCTCATGTATGAAAACAAGCTCGCACGCCGACAGCAGAGAACCGATTGATTTTACAGAGTGGCTGCTGACGGTATGACCGTCATTGAAAGCATATTTTTCTCACGATGTTCGTCAAACGCCTTGTTGTATTTCTCCAAAAGATCGGGATAGCTATATATCTCTTTATAAATTGCTTTACTTGATTTTGTTCCCACAAAATCAATGCTTGCTAAAACCTACCCCAATTCTCCCGAGTTGAATACACTTGCCATTCTCTCCGGTTGAAAAAATATTCTCACAAGTTGAAACCCACTCAAATACGTCCTTACAATCGAATATCCGCAAAAAACGAAGCTCCGAAGGCTGTTGCAGCCTTTGGAGCTTCGTTTTTTTATGCCTATATATAAAAGTGACAGCATTTTCGTTGAAATGACACCACCCGTTAATATAAGTGACGTCATAAAATCCTATTTTGACATCATAAATGCAGGCAGAAATCAGCCTTCAAACGTAAAATGACATCAAAATCCGAAAAATGACACCTGTGCGACGTCAAATTTATGCCAAATGGACGTCAATCGGAGAATTTTCCTTTGTGATAGAATTGAAATCAGGATAAGGGAGGTCATTTCCGATAAAAATGACACCATTATCCGCAAGATGCTCATTTTCGGCCGAATGTGACTCTTAAAGAATACTATATATATGACAAACAGCGGAGGTGCAAAATGCAGGAAAGAACCTACAAGCCCGATGGTAATGAACATAGCATTTCCATTGGCAAGACAACTTTTATTGTAAGCTCATTTACCGACACACAGGCGACTGTTACGGCGGAAGAGCTTATCATCAGAATGTTAAAATCAAAAGTCGCAGAAGCG
>JBJERX010000076.1:0-7981 GCA_051882495.1 Huintestinicola sp.
CAAACGGCGGTACATACAGAAAACCGTTCAGCCGAACAGACAGAAAGGCGATAATGCTTATAGAGGAGATCGAAAAGCTGGACAGGAACTTTCTTACCCCGTCCGAGGTATCAAAGGCTTTGGGGATTTCTATCGCAACATTTTATAGAAATTACAAGAAGATGAAATTCCCGACCACAAGGGTAGGAAGCAGATTGCAAATACCGAAGGAAGCGTTTCTTGATTTTCTTCGGTACTCATATACTTCATTTGGAAAAGGGTTCTGTTTCGGAATGTTATCCGTTGGATAAGTATAATTTGAAAAGGCTGACGAAGTTTTTCTTGAGATGATAAAGTTAGTTGGGTAAAACATAATTCGGCACTCTGAATAAACATCGGAGTGCCGGATTTGTTTTTTGTTGTGATATAAACAGAAAACACCTTAAAAAGCTTGACATTATCGGGCAGACACAGTATAGTTATAACAGTGTTATATAACGCTGTTATACGGAGGTGCTTAATGTCTGAGGAAAAGGAAATATCAACGCTGGAGCGTATCCATAAAGCGGCGATGGACGAATTCCTTGAAAAGGGATTTCGTGCTGCATCTCTGAGGAATATCGTAAAGACAGCAGGTGTGACGACGGGTGCATTCTATGGCTACTATAACAGCAAGGAAGAGCTTTTCGATGTGCTTGTGGGCGATAAGGCAGAAAATGTTCTGAATATGATGGATACAGGGCTTAATGAGTTTGAAAGGCTTCCGTGCCAGGAACAGACAAAGCAGATGAAAAGCTTTTCCGAAAATGGATTCTTATCTATGCTGGATTATGTCTATGATAATTATGATTCATTCAGACTGCTTCTTTTGTCAGCGGAGGGTACAAAATATGCCGACTTTGTTCATCGTCTGGTGGAAGCGGAGGATAAGTCCTCTATGGCGTATATAAGTCATCTTCGTGAAAGCGGTTATCCCATAAAGCCTATAAACGAAAAGCTTGTGCATATGGTTGAAAGCGGATTTATCTCCGGATTTTTTGAAACCGTCATTCACGATATGCCAAGGCAGGAGGCAGAGGAGTATGTTCAAGGACTGCGCAGGTTTTACACGGCAGGCTGGGAAGAACTTCTGGGAATAAAATTCGGATAAATGTATTTGTCTATAAGAGAAATTCGTTATGGGTTTCTCTTTTATAAAAGTTGTATGTTAGCTTATGCTAACTTTAGAGGAGGAATTGCAGTGAATAAAAAAGAAAGAAGCACAATTAGCTGGCTTGCGGAATTTGCAGGGGAAAAGAAAAAATTGTATATCGCAAGCGTGCTTACAGCGGTGATCGGAGTCGCTTTCAGTATTATCCCATACGTTATTATGGGTGATATGGTTGCAAAGCTTGTTGACGGGAACCGTGATTTTTCCGTGTATCTGAAAGATTGCATAATAATTGGGTTGTGCTGGATACTCAGAGTGACCTGCCACGGTTTTTCCACAACATTTTCTCACAAAGCCACATTCCATGTGCTTGCAACTATAAGAAAAAGGCTTTGCGACAAGCTTGCAAGAGTGCCGCTGGGGCTTGTAAAGGACACATCCTCGGGCTCGCTGAAAAATGTCATCGTTGAGCGTGTGGACAGCATCGAAACAACCCTTGCACACGTTTTGCCCGAATTTACGGCAAATCTTTTGGCGCCTGCCGCAGTGTTCGTGTATTTGCTTATAATTGATTGGCGAATGGCGCTTGTGTCACTTATCACCCTTGTTATCGGAATGATAGCATATATGGGCATGATGGTAGGCTATGATGAAAGTTACAAAAATACCGTCAACAAGACAAGAACGCTGAACGATACAGCAGTTGAATACATAAACGGAATTGAAGTTATAAAGGCATTCGGCAAAGCGCAGATGTCTTACGAAAAATTTGAGAATGCTGCAAAAGAGGGTGCAGAGTGCTATGTTGAGTGGATGCGCCGCTGCAATGTGTTCTTCTGCATTGCAATGGTGGTGATGCCATGCACGGCTCTGGCAACAGTTCCTTTAGGCGGAATCTTTTATATGAACGGCAGCCTTGCATTTGCAGACCTTGTAATGTGCCTTATACTGTCGCTTGGACTTATTTCTCCGCTTATTACGGTAATGAGCCATATGGACGATACCGCAAAGGTCAAGACCATTGTGGGTGAGGTCACGGAAATACTTTCATGGGAAGAGCTTGAACGTCCCGAAAAGGATAAAGAAGCTGTCGGAGATCATTCCGTTACTTTGAACAACGTTACCTTCGGCTATCATGACAAGGAAGTGCTGCACGGAATAAATATGGAGATAACGGACGGCACGGTTAATGCTCTTGTAGGTGCAAGCGGCAGCGGAAAATCCACCATAGCAAAGCTTATAGCCTCTCTCTGGGACGTTAAGGGCGGCAGTATAAAAATAGGCGGCGCAGATATACGAAATATTTCCGCTGAGAATTACAACAGTATGGTTGCCTATGTTTCGCAGGATAACTATCTTTTTGACGATACTATCCGTGAAAATATCCGCATGGGTAATTTAAACGCTACAGATGAAGAAGTGGAAGAAGCGGCGGAAAAATGCGGCTGCCACGAGTTTATTATTGGACTTCCGAACGGCTATGATACCGTTGTAGGCGGTGCAGGCGGACATCTTTCGGGAGGTGAACGTCAGAGAATTTCCATTGCAAGGGCAATGCTGAAAAATGCACCTATCGTTATCCTTGACGAAGCCACAGCCTATACCGACCCCGAAAACGAAGCGGTGATACAGTCCTCGGTGGCGAGGCTTGTGAAAGGCAAGACCCTTATCGTTATCGCTCACAGACTTTCCACCATTGCCGATGCGGATAAGATTTTCGTCATAGACGACGGCAGAGTTGCCGAAGAGGGTACTCATGAATATCTGCTTGAAAAGGGCAGTATCTATCCGAAGATGTGGCAGTCACATATCGGCATAAAAAATTCGGAAAGCGCAGGTGTTTACAATGTTTAAGATATTTAAGAAATTCTTTGATTACTGCGGAACGGAAAACAGGAACAAGTTTTATAAGTCACTTGCGCTGGGCGTTTTGTTTGCACTGATGGAGGCAATGAAGATACCTGCGATAATGCTGCTTATCAATGGCATAATTGAGGATAACGTTACTCCGACGCTGATATGGCAGTGCTTCGGGATACTGCTTGCAAGCGTTGCTGTGGGTTCGTTTGTGAAGTATCATATCACAATGCTGCAGTGCGAAGCAGGCTATTACACCGCCGCAAACAAGCGCATCGAAATTGCCGAGCATATGCGTTATCTTCCCATGGGATATTTCAACAAGAACAGTCTCGGACAGATAACAAGCATAACAACAAACACACTGGAGAACCTTGCAGATGTTTCCACTCGTGTGGTAATGATGACAACGCAGGGTATGCTGACAACTGTCGTTATTACGATAATGATACTGTTTTTCGATTGGAGGATAGGTCTTGTGACTGCGGCAGGTGTGGCGCTGTTCTTTGGTGTAAACAGTATTCTCCAGAAGAAAAGTCAGGCTCTTGCTCCTATAAAGACAAGCTCCGATACAGATGTAGTGGAGAAGGTGCTTGAATATGTTCAGGGCATTTCTGAGGTGAAAGGGTACAATCTCACAGGCAGAATGTCAAAGAAGCTCAACGCTTCGATCGAAGAAAACCGTCGCATAAATACGGATATGGAAATTGAATTTGTGCCGGTAATGCAGGTGCAGACTGCACTTATCAAGCTTACGGGCGTTGTTATGACATTGCTGTCCATATATTTCTATCTCAGAGGAAGTATGGAGCTTTTAAACTGTGTCGGCATGATAATCTGTTCATTCATCGTCCTTGACAGCCTTGGAACGGCAGGCAATTATTCTGCTCTGCTGAGAGTTGTGGACGTAAGCGTTGACAAGGTTCAGGCGGTGCTTGACATTCCCGAAATGGATATTGACGGAAAGGAGATCACTCCGAAAGATCATGATGTTGACATTAAGAATGTAAGCTTTTACTATGAAAAGGAGCAGGGCGATAAAAAGTCAAAGATCATTGACAATGTTACGGAGCATATCCCCGAAAAAACAACGACCGCTATCGTTGGACCCAGCGGCGGCGGAAAGACAACACTTTGTCATCTTATCGCAAGATTCTGGGACGTGAACAGCGGCAGCATAGCTCTCGGCGGCGAGGACGTTCGAAATTACAGCATGGACAGTCTGATGAAAAATTTTAGCTTTGTGTTCCAGAACGTATATCTTTTCCGTGACACTATTGCAAACAATATCCGTTTCGGACAGGAAAATGCTTCTATGGAAAAGGTCATAGAAGCGGCAAAGAAGGCCTGCTGTCACGATTTCATCATGGCACTTCCCGACGGCTATGACACCGTTATCGGCGAGGGCGGAGCAAGCCTTTCCGGCGGCGAAAAACAGCGTATCTCCATTGCAAGAGCGATCATGAAGGATTCTCCCGTGATAATCCTTGACGAAGCAACGGCAAACGTTGACCCCGAAAATGAAAAGGAGCTTATGGAGGCGATCGACGCTCTCACAAAGGAAAAAACCATTTTAATGATAGCCCACAGGCTTAAAACTGTCCGCAATGCAGACAGGATACTTGTCATTGACCACGGAAAGATAGTCCAGCAGGGCAGACACGAGGAACTTATGGAGCAGGACGGCATCTACCGCAGATTTGTGGAGTCAAGAGAGCTGGCAGCAAGCTGGAAGATATAAAGTTATAGCAATCGATATAAAATTCTCGACATTTGGCTTCCGCAAAAATCATATATATACAAATTTTTGCGGAAGCCGAATGTAGAAATTTTAATTATAGTATGAGTTAGGGGAACGCTGAAACGATTTATTCAGTGTTCCCATAATAATATTTCAGTAATTTACCATAGTCATTGCATCGCAGAATGTAATGCCGTTTCTCATAAACATTTTTAACATACTGAAAGCTTTAACAACAGGCATTCTGTCACTTGAAGCATTGGATATATCTGCAAACGTGCATTTGTTTTTCTTAGCTATATTCTCCAGCTGAGAATTAAATACTGCGGGCTGAATACCGTTTGAGTTTTCGCATACGGAAACTATCACAATATCTGTGAAACGGTTTCTCTTTTTAATGCTCTTGACAAGTGAATCATATGCTGCGATGATCTCGGGTACGGATCTAAATCCTCTTTCAAGGTCGGTTTCTCCAAGCTGGAGCAAGATCTTTGAAGGGGCAATTCGTTCTGCACATTCGATAAGAAGTGCCTCGGCATCGAATACGGATACATCTGTAAAGCTGCGGTTATAAATATTGCAGTCAAGATCAAACGCCTGTCTGAGTTCGCCTACAGGAATGTCTTTGGCAAAAGTTGAACCAAACAATACAATGCCATTTCTGACCGCAAACTCGTTCAGTCTGCAATATTCTTCAGCTTCCCTTTCATACATTTTGGAAATTACAGACTCATTTGCAGAAATGCTTTCGCTATTGTCAATGCCTGTAGATCTTCCTGAACCAATGCTGCCTGCAAAATTGCTTCTTACAACATTTTCCATACTGATATCCTCCTTTTATTCGGTAACGGGTGAAAATTTGATACCTGTTGATTTTCTATCGAGGTGTTTATTTCTGAAATAGATACCTATTCCGACAGTGACCATTACGATATTAAGCACATAGAAAAACATTACATACCAATGTACTGTTTCGTACCAAGGATGAGGAGCATTTGCGGCAATCAGCGTAAATTTGCTTACAAACGCAAAGACATATCCTATCCATATGAATAAGTAAAAAGGAAGGCTTATTCCTTTGGCTGAACGTGATTTCCACGCTTTGATGATATTGAGCGGCCAGGATATTCCGAAGCAGACAACCATCATCATTTCCATTATGCTTGCAAAAGTATTCATTTTCATCTTTCCTTTCGTCTTTTGTTGCTTTTATTCTAACTCACACCAGATGAAAAATCAATAATCGGAAAGTAATCAACATTTTTTTGTTGCCGGCGATTTTCATTACTTTCAAAAGCCGAAAGGAAAAATATGCAGTCTTATGAGAGATTATTTGACATATATAAACACTTTTTTTACTTACAAAAGTCCTTTTGCCGATTCAGACTATTTTCAAAAGTGATTTTCTATGTTATAATAGTTACAATAATACACAGGAGATGCGATTTATGGCAAAGGATATTCATCAGAACAGGTCAGCAGGCATTCAGCGTGAGATACTTGAAACTTTGCTGATACTTGTTTCGGTCATGACCGTTCTAATCTCGATGATCAGCATAGCAGTAAGCATTTCTACCGACAGAAAACGCCTTGATCAGAATCTTGAAAATGTCGCACAGGCATTGGCTCAGTCGGAAATTATACGGCAGAGTGATAGTGACAGAAATTCCGAAAATATGATGGTGCCTTATCTTGACTCTCTGAAAAGCTCTCTTTCAAATATTGATGTTATTTCAATAATAAGCTCCGATAACCTTCGCATATATCACACCAATCACGAGCTTATCGGAACGGAATACGACGGAACAAATCCCGATTTCAGCAGCGGCGATATTTTTTATGTTACCTCCGATATAGGTCCTTCGGGTTCACAGCGCCGTGCATATGCTGCAATTTACGATAATAACGGAAATTATTCGGGCTTTGTCCTTGCTGTAATGCTGTCGCAGAATATCCGAAAAATAATATTGAGCAATATTCTGCTGCATACTCTATGTGCGGTCACGGTAATTGCTGTTGCAGTCGCTTTGTCAAAGCAGCTTTCGGGCAGGATAAAAAAGATACTCAAAGGCTATGAGCCTGATATTTTCAGTGCTATGTTCACGGTCAGAGATAATGTTCTTGAAGCACTCGAAGAAGGGCTGCTTGCATTTGATAATGAGGGCAGTATTGTTTATATGAACTGCTCCGCAAAGAAAATGCTTGATTTAAAGGATAATGTTAAAAGCGTTGCCGAAGCAATTCCCGAAATATCTGCAAGCAAATTATTGTCCTCCGGCGAAAAAATCAGCGGTCTTTCTCTTCATTCGGATAACGGTTCCGACATTCTTGCAGATATTATACCCATTACCGATAATGAAAAGACGGAAGGCGGTTTGTGTATTCTCCGTGACAGAACAGAATTTACCAAACTAATGGAAGATCTTTCGGGAGTAAAATATCTCGTTGAGTCAATGCGTGCAAATAACCACGATTTTACAAATAAACTGCACGTTATCCTTGGTCTGATTCAGATGAATAAAACGGCCGAAGCCTGTGAGTACATTACAAATATCACTTCTATTCAGCAGAAAGTGATACATAATGTGATGAAAAATATTGACGATCCCTCTGTTGCGGCTCTTCTTATCGGCAAATATTCAAGGGCGGCAGAGCTTGATATAACATTTTCTCTCGAAAGCGGCAGCAGGCTTTTAAGAAGCGATATTTCTCTGCCTTCGGGCGATCTTATTACAATTATCGGTAATCTTACAGAAAATGCAATGGATTCTCTAAATGAAAAAAATGAACTTCCGAAGGAGCTTTCTGTGGGCATATATACCAAGCCGCACGCTATGATAATTACTGTTGACGATACGGGAAACGGTATATCTGCTGAAAATACCGAGAGGATCTTTGAGTACGGTTTTTCAACCAAGGGTGATGGCAGAGGAACCGGTTTGGCTCTGGTCAGACAGCTTGCAGAAAAGCATAACGGCACTGTAACGGTGGATTCCGAACCGGGTACGGGAACATCGTTCACCGTAACTCTTACCGATGAAGGGGGAAACTCAGATGTATGAAGTTATGATAGTAGAAGATGACCCTATGGTTGCAATGATAAATAAACAATATGTAACGGAGAATAAGCATTTTCATGTTTCCTGCGTATGCCGTGACGGTGACAAGGCACTTACAATGCTCCGTGAAAACACTATTCACCTTGTTATTCTCGATGTATATATGCCAAAAACAAACGGACTTGAGCTTCTGAG
>JBJERX010000076.1:8081-12805 GCA_051882495.1 Huintestinicola sp.
TTCTGAGGAAAATCAGAGAAATAAATCTGCCTGTGTCCGTAATAATGGTGACAGCAGCAAATGACAGTTCCGCCATTGAAGAAGCAATGCGTCTTGGGGTTGTGGATTACCTTGTCAAACCGTTTTCAAGCGCAAGATTTCAGCGTGCTCTTGAAACATTTTTAAACAGACAGGACGCTTTTCACGATTTATCATCCTTCAGTCAGCAGCATATTGATGCCATTATGAACCGAAGCTCATCGGGAACGTCCGAACAGCTCCCAAAAGGAATTCAGGATCAGACTCTGGAAACTATAAAAAGCTTTCTTGAACAGAGTCCCGATATTGATCTGACCAGCGAAGCAATTGCAGATAAGGTCGGACTGTCCCGTGTAACAGTCCGCCGATATGTAAACTATCTGCTTGAAAAGGGAGTTATTGTCGGAAATATGAACTATGAAACAGGGGGCAGACCTTGTATGCTTTACAGATTAAATAAATCAGAATAAGCATTTTATGTTAAGCACTTCAAAAGCACTTGACAATCGGTTAGAAAAATGGTAAAATAAAAAGATAAATTTGTCGGAATACAGGTGCAAAAGCAGATCTGTGAAAACAGCTGCCAAGCCTAACAAGGAATCAGGTGCGAATCCAGAGCAAGGCCGTTGCCGTATTTTGCCTTAAAGCATACAAGATGTAATGTCAGTCACTGGGAATTATCCCGGGAAGGCGTATGTGAGTCAATTTTAATCTGGCGGGCGATAAGTCGGAATACTTGCCTGTGTTTTTCCCGTGATCGGGTATTGTTTATAGTCTGCGGAACTCCGGAACGTAAGCGATGATATTATATGTTAAAAAACAAGCTGTTTCGACGGCTTTATTTGTGTTGCTTTGATTTCGGTACGGTCTTTAAAAAATTCCTCCGAAAGAAGGGTGCTTTTGGCATATCATATCATAAGAAGCAGAGAAAAGACCATAGACATTATCTGACTTGCGGCTCGGATAATGTCTTTTTTGTTATGATAAAAACTTAACAACAGTCTGAGGGAGAAAATAATATGACACTTCAGCAAATGAAATACATAATAGCTATAGTCCGCTGCGGCTCCATAACCGAAGCAGCAAAGCAGCTGTACATCTCCCAGCCAAGCCTGTCAAACGCCGTCAAGGACATCGAAAATGAGATAGGCATAGAAATTTTCCAGCGTTCCGCAAAGGGTATCACTCTGACTGCGGACGGCTCGGAATTTCTCTCATATGCAAGGCAGGTAGTGGAACAGGCGGAGCTTATGGAGCAGCGTTATCTTAACAAAAAGCCGTCAAAAAAGATATGCTCCGTTTCCACACAGCATTACGCCTTTGCGGTAAATGCTTTTGTGAACGTTATTTCAAGGCTTGATACCGACGAGTACGAGTTCACTCTCCGTGAAACGAGGACATACGAAATTATAGAGGACGTTAAAACATTCCGCAGCGAGCTGGGTATCCTTTATCTCAGCGGATTTAACGAAAAGGTCATAACAAAGCTGCTGAAAGAAAATCATCTGACATTCACACCGTTATTCACGGCTGAACCCCACGTTTTTATTAGCAGCGTTCACCCTCTTGCAGAGAAAGAGTTTATCACCCTTGACGATCTGAATAATTTTCCCTGTCTTGCCTTTGAACAGGGTGAATTCAACTCATTTTATTTTTCAGAGGAGATACTAAGCACCGCTCCCCACAAGAAAATTATCCATGTCAGCGACCGAGCCACGCTGTTCAATCTGCTTATCGGACTTAACGGTTACACTATCTGCACGGGCATTTTAAACAGCAATCTTAACGGTGACAATATTATTTCAGTGCCGCTGAAAACGGAGGAAAAAATAAACGTTGGATATATCCGTCACGAACAGGCGTTTTTTAGCAGCTTCGCCGTTGCATATATTGACGAACTGCAAAGGCTTATTTCGGAATATTGAGATGATTTATTAGCTGCAAATCTAAAATTTTACGAGGATAATTGATATGATATTAGCCATTGAATGTATTGTAAGCTGTGTTTTATTTGGAGCATTTATCATTTTATCTGTAATGAAAAATCAAACAGCATGGATAAATGAATATCCGGAACCGATTCAGAAAAGATATATTGAATTGCACCCTGATTCTGAAATAAAAGAACCTGAAGGCTTGTCGCCAAGGGTAATATTTAAGAAATTACTTGCTTGTTTAATTTTTCTTATTCTGCTTGTTGGAATGGTTTATCTTGCAGGCGCAAAGTCTTTTATGCATGGAACTTTATATTGTTATTGCATATGGTTTGCGGTAAATGTATTTGATACGATAGTTCTTGACCTTGGATTAATGGTACATTGGAAAAAGTGCCGTCTGCCGGGAACCGAAGATATGGATAAAGAGTACAAATTGCTTACGAAAAAAAGTTTATTAGATGGAGTATATGGTTGTATAATCGGTATTCCAATAGCTTTACTTACAGGTCTGATTATTTCATTGATTTGTAAGTAAAAGAATATAACTATAAATATATTAATTCACATCATAATAAAATCCCCCGAAAAGAGCATTTCTTTTCGGGGGATAATTTATGCCGCCAGCAGCCTTGCCACTGCTTCGCATATTTTCTGTGCCACATAGGGCTTGTTCATTGTGTAAAGATGAATTCCGTCAACGCCTTGTGAGATAAGGTCAACTATCTGATCAATGGCGTAGGCAATGCCTGCATCACGCATTGCCGTGGGGTTGTCGCCGTATTTTTCAAGCATACGCTCAAACTTTTTCGGTAGGCTTATTCCGCACAGCTTTACCATACGTTCTATTTGAGCCTTGTTTGTAACGGGCATTATCCCCGCTTCAATAGGCACGTTGATCCCTGCAAGAGCCGCACGCTCACGGAAGGCGTAAAAATAACTGTTGTCAAGGAAAAGCTGAGTTATGAGATGACTTGCCCCCGAATCCACCTTTTGCTTTGTGTAACGAATATCCTCTATCAGATCTGCGCTTTCGGTATGTCCCTCGGGATAGCAGGCGGCGATGATGTTGAAGTCTCCGTTTTCACGGATAAATTCTATCAGCTCATTGGCATGGCGGAACTCTCCGCAGGGCGAAATATCGGGAGAAATATCCCCTCTCAGCGCAAGGATATTTTCAATGCCGTTTGCCTTTAATCCGTCCAGAATTTGGGTTGCATTTTCCTTCGTGAGATTGATACAGGGCAGATGTGCCGCACTTTCAAGACCATACTTATTTTTCACATCGGAGGCTATCTGCAAGGTTTTTGAGCAGTTTGCACCGCCGCCCGCACCGTATGTAACGCTGATAAAATCGGGGTGCAGATTTTTAAGTCCGTCAAGAGTTTCGTAAATGGTGCTTTCATCGTTATCAGGCTTGGGTGGAAATATTTCAAAGGACATCACCGTTTTATTTCTGAAAAGCTCATTTAATCTCATTTCGCACCTCATCTGCCGCACGGACAAGATTTTCAAGGCTGGGTACGGTTTCGGCATTTCCTCTTGTTTTCAGTCCGCAGTCGGGATTTACCCACAGTTTTTCTTTTGGGATACGGTCAAGCATTTTGTGAAGTGCAGACTTTATCTCATCTGCTGTCGGCACTCTCGGAGAATGAATATCATACACACCGGGACCGACTTCGGTGCGGAAATTGTTTTCTTTAAGCACATCAAGAATAGTCAGGTCGGAACGGCTTGCTTCAAAGGTGATAACGTCTGCGTCCATATCGTCGATCTCCTTGATAATGTCTGCAAATTCGCTGTAGCACATATGGGTGTGAATCTGTGTTTCCGGCTTTACTCCGCTGTGAACAAGACCGAACGCAGGTATCGCCCAATCAAGATAATCGCTTTTCCAATCGGACTTTCTAAGGGGCAGCTTTTCACGGAGAGCGGCTTCATCCACCTGGATAATGCTGATGCCGTTTGCTTCAAGGTCAAGGACTTCCTCACGAATTGCAAGTGCTATCTGAAATGCACTTTCTTTCAGAGAAATGTCCTCACGGGGGAATGACCAATTAAGGATAGTCACAGGACCCGTAAGCATACCCTTCATAGGTTTATTTGTAAGGCTCTGTGCATACTTTGACCACTTCACCGTCATAGGCTTTGCACGGGAAATATCTCCCCATACCACGGGCGGCTTTACACAGCGTGTCCCGTAGGACTGCACCCAAGCCTTTTCTGTAAAAATATATCCGTCAAGGCATTCGCCGAAATATTCCACCATATCGTTTCGCTCAAATTCGCCGTGAACAAGAACGTCCAGTCCGATTTTCTCCTGCAATGCAACACAATCAGCAATCTGCTTTTTGTTGAATTCTTCATACAGTGCTTCTGAAATCTCACCCTTTCGGAAAGCTGCACGATTGGCTCTGACCTCCGCCGTTTGTGGGAATGAACCGATAGTTGTCGTGGGTAAGAGCGGCAAATTGAAGCGTTTTTTCTGTACCTTTTCACGCTCCGAAAATTCGGGCAGGCGGACAAAATCCTTTTCTGAAAGTGCCGAAACCTTTTCACGGACAACCTCGTTCAGACCGCTTCTCGGCTCGCTGCAAAGTGCGGTATTTGCAATATATTCCGCAGTTTCAAGAGGCTGCTCAGAAGACAGTATCTTCTTTAATTCCGCAATCTCGGACAGCTTTTCCTCTGCATAAGCAAAATGCTTTTTAACGCTTTCGGGCAGCTTGCTCTCATTTTTTAGCGTATAGGGAACGTGAAGCAGAGAGCAGG
>JBJERX010000077.1:0-12466 GCA_051882495.1 Huintestinicola sp.
CGGTCTCCAAAACCGCGTGTCGTGAGTTCGATTCTTACTGCCCCTGCCACTAAAAAGCCCGTAGATACGTCATCTACGGGCTTTTGCTTTTTCTCCGAGGTACCAAAATGCTTCGGAAATAGTACGAAAATAGTACGAGTTGTATTTGCTTTTGAAAGGGAAATGCTTTCTAAAGAAGATTGTGGAAAGACTTTGCTTGAAAAAATGAGAAAAATAGTACGGTTATAGTACGAAAAGCCTGTCAAACGCCGTAGTTACGCCATTTTCAGAATTTATATTCACAGCTTTAGCCGCTGGATACTTTATTTTTAAGTATTCGGCGGCTTTTTTGTTTGCCCAAAAATAAATAAGAGGTGTAATATATATGCCGAAAAATGAATTTGACTATGGTTAGCTTTTAACGATTTAGTTGAAAGTAATTATGAAGGGCGGAATCGGCTTGAATATAGATATAATTGATAACAAGAATAAAACTCTGAAAGATGATTTGGCAGTTGAAATTAAGCAAGGGAGTAAAGTGGCTATTGCTGCGGCTTGTTTTTCAATGTATGCTTTTCAGGAGTTAAAAGAGCAGCTGATGAATATTGATGAACTTCGGTTCATATTCACTTCTCCGACTTTTACTACAGAAAAAGCCAAAAAGGAAAAACGTGAATTCTACATTCCACGTCTTAACAGAGAACGCAGTCTTTATGGAACGGAGTTTGAAGTTAAGCTTAGAAACGAACTTACTCAAAAGGCTATTGCCAAAGAGTGTGCAGAATGGATACGTCAGAAGGTTACATTTAAATCAAATGTTACAAACGAAAATATGATGGGGTTTATTAGTGTTGATGATACGAATTATTCGCCCATTAATGGATTTACAACTGTCGATCTGGGCTGTGAGCGTGGAAATAATGCTTACAGTTTGATACAGAAAGTAGGATTCCCTATTTCAAAATCCTATATGGATATTTTCGACAATATTTGGAATGATAAACAGCGTTTGCAGGACGTTACCGACGAAGTGCTTGACAATATAACCGCTGCGTACAATGAAAATTCTCCCGATTTTATATATTTTGTGACGTTATATAATATCTTCAACGAATTTCTTGAAGATATTTCCGAGGACGTCCTTCCCAATGAAGCAACGGGATTTAAGGAAAGCAGAATATGGAATCTGCTGTATAATTTTCAAAAGGACGCTGCTCTTGCTATCATAAACAAACTGGAAAAATACAACGGCTGTATTCTTGCCGACAGCGTAGGTTTGGGCAAAACATTTACTGCACTTGCTGTTATCAAGTATTATGAGAACCGCAACAAGTCTGTTCTTGTGCTGTGTCCGAAAAAACTTGCAAATAACTGGAATACATATCAAGATAATTATAAGAACAATCCCATCGCTTCGGACAGGCTCAGATATGATGTTCTTTTTCATACCGATTTGAACAGAAAAAGCGGAACATCTAACGGCCTTGACCTTGACAGACTAAACTGGAGTAATTATGACCTTGTAGTAATTGATGAATCCCACAATTTCCGAAACGGCGGAAAGATAGTTGAAAATCCCGATGAAGATGACAAGGAAAACAGATATGTTACGCTTATGAAAAAAGTAATCAGAGCAGGTGTTAAGACAAAGGTGCTTATGCTTTCGGCAACGCCTGTTAATAACCGTTTCAACGATTTGAAAAATCAGCTTGCCCTTGCTTATGAGGGACATACCGATATAATTGATGATAAGTTGAACACTAAGCATTCCATTGACGATATTTTCAGAAATGCACAAAAGGCATTCAACACTTGGAGCAAGTGGGACGTATGCGACAGAACAACGGATAATCTTTTGAAAATGCTTGATTTTGATTTCTTTGAGGTGCTTGACAGCGTTACTATTGCCCGTTCAAGAAAGCATATTCAGAAATACTATGACACAAGCGATATAGGTACATTTCCTACAAGAAAGAAGCCTATTTCAAAAAATCCTCCGCTTACAGATTTGAGAGATGCGATAAACTATAATCAGATATTTGAGCAGCTTTTATTGCTTAATCTGGATATTTACAGACCGTCACATTATATCCTTCCAAGCAAAATAAAAAAGTATGCAGAGCTTTTTGGTGATGAGGGAAGCCTTACACAGGTCGGACGTGAGCAGGGTATCCGCCGTCTTATGGCAATAAACCTTATGAAGCGTATGGAAAGCTCCGTTTATTCCTTTAATCTTACGCTGACACGAATAAAAGACCTAATAAATGCTACCATCAAAACCATTGATTCTTTCGATAAATTATCTTCCGAAACGGTAGAACTTACAGACATTTCGCAGTATGATGAATTTGACGGAGAAGATCAGAACGGCGAGGAACTGTTCTCTTTCGGAAGAAAAGTCAAGATAGAGCTTTCGGATATGGATTACAAATCTTGGCGAGAACAGCTTGCCAAAGACAGCGAAGTGCTTGAGCTGCTCACCTTAATGGTCGGAGATATTACTGTTATTTCCATGTTTGTTGCAATAGCTGCTTGGCTTGTTCCAAACATTTTAGGAGGTGTTTCCTAATTGAAATTCAGCTTTAAAATCCAACAGTACCAAACCGATGCTGTTGAATCGGTAATAAAAGTATTCAGCGGACAAGGCTTTCATAAAAACAGCGGATATATCCGTGACTTGGGAACAATGGAACGTCCTTCTGTCGTTCAGACAAGTTTTTTAGGTGATGACGAAGCCGACATTTACGATGATACGGGCTTTAAAAACGACGAAATCGACCTTTCCGACAATCAGTTACTTGAAAATATCCAAAAGCTGCAGAAGGACAATAATATCAAAATTTCGCCTAAGCTTGTGAAGGATTTAGGCAGATGCAGTCTTGATATTGAAATGGAAACGGGTACGGGCAAGACCTATGTTTACATAAAGACAATGTTTGAGCTGAACAAGCGTTAGCGCCTGCACTTCTACTTGTTCTTATGGTCGCAAGTATGCTGACGGTAACGGAAAGCTTTGGTGAAGCTGTTGAGGGTCTTGGTATGATAAATGCCTGCATACCTGCGTGGAACACCATGGTTGTTATGCAGGATATTATTGCTTTTGATTATTCTCCTGTTTTTGCGGTAGTGACTTGTCTTGTAAATCTTTTGTTTGCTGTGACTGCAATATTTGTAACAGGCAGACTGTTTGAGAAAGAGAAGATCGTTAATGGGTAAGTGCTGAGTTTCGGTTCTTCAAATATGTTCATATCCGGTTATTTCCTATTTATAATCTACATATTAAAATATGCCGCCCGTTCTCATATAGTTCGGACGGCATTGTTTTATTATAAGCAAGGTCCGTCATTGCTGCGGCTTCTGCTTTTGTTTTTTTCTGTCAGACGGTCATATTCTTCGGCTATGCTGTCATCCAAGCCGTATTTGGTATCAATTTCCTCGGCAAGCTCGTTCTTTCCGAATTTGCGGCAGAGGGCAGAGCCTGCATTGCATATAGCGTCGATAATGTTCCGCTGGGGTTTGGTCAGATCAGCCCTGCATTCGTCCTTTGCGAATATGAGCGTCGCAGCCGACATACACAGCTCCTTTATGAATGTCATAGCATCGTTGAATTTGTCCGTCAGAGCTTTGATAGTTGTTTCCAATACGGAGATTTTCCCGTTAAGCTCGGAAACCTCTTTTTCGTGCTTTTCGGTGAGGATATGCTCCTGCCTTTCCAGTTCATTGGACAGCTTTTCTCTATGAGCGTTTTCGTTGCTGACTATCCTGCAGTTTAGAGCCTGTATCTTGCTATCCCTTTCCTGGATAAGTGCGTCCAAATCGGCAATTTTGCTGTTTTTATCGGATATGGTGCTGTAAAGGTCGGCAATTTCAGCTTCTTTACTGTTTATTTCGGTATTTTTCTCAAAAATGATCTCGCCGTAGTATTCGTGAGGGCTGTTTTTCTGTTTCATTAGGGCACGCCGTTCTTCTTCGATTATCTGTCCTGCTTGTTCAAGCTGCGTTGCAAGGGCAAGGTTTCTTTCGGCAGATGCTTCGTTGATCTCAGCCTGTTCGTTCACAAGCTGTTCGGCTCTGGCAAGTTCCTCTGACCTTTTCGACAGCTCCTTTTCACGGTTGTCAAGAATTGCCTGCTGTTCAGCACGTTTCTTTTCCCATTCGGCTTTATCGGAGCATATCGCAGAAACCATAGTGTCAGCTTCGGACTTTGCATCTGCTATGATGCTTTCTGCTTTTTCTTCGGCAGCTTTGAGGTGTTCTTCCGCTTTTTCATTTTTGCGGTCGGCCTTGCGTTTCTGTTCGGTCAGGTCGGCAATTATTGCATCTTGATTGCTTGATATGAGCTGTGCGTCCTCGACTGCCTTGTTCAGACGGTCAAGCTCGGAACGTTTAACGACTACTTTGTCCTTTCCGAGCAGCTTATATACGGCAGAGCTTTCTTCTTCGATAGGTACTGCCTTAAACGCTTTAAGGTTGGCACTTGTCTGTTTGAGCTGCTTGATTGTCTTGTTTCCGCCGACAGTCGCTCCGTTGAGTATTCCTATGTCCCTGCCGAATACAGCTGTCATATGTTTGGTCAGATCCTGGTGGAACGTGTTCAGGTCTTTTCGGGTGATACATTCTTTTGCGGAGAGCTTCGGGATCCCTTTTTTCTTATCTGTCACCACGGGAACGAAATTGTAATGTATGTGCGGTGAGGTTTCGTCCATATGAACAGGTGCGGAGATCACATTTTCTTTTCCGTAGCGGTTACACAGAAACTTGTAGCACTCAACAAAAAACAGTGGCTGTTCTTCCGGTGTCAGCGATTCCGGGGCGGTTATCACCCAATCACACATTACGTTTATGTTCGCTCTTTTCAAAACCTTGATCTCGCTCATTCTCTTGTGCAGGAAATCGAGGGGAGAGAGCGGCTGATCTTTTTCTGCAAGGTTGTAATTCAAGTGTGTTCGGCTTTTGTCAATATTGCTTGTACTGCTTGAATGTGACCTGTCATAGTGGGCAAACATATGCCCTGCTGCGGCTGCTGTATATTTTTCTAAGTGAGCCATTTGCATTTCTCCTTTCATTTGTGCAGATTCGGGTAATAGAGGGAGTGGCGGCTCGTCCACCCAAACTCCGTTTTGGTGGAGCAAGTTATACCAAAATTCCGAGCCGTCAATTTCGCCGGGGCAATGCTGCCCCAGGTGATCTTGACTGAATTTTGGTTAACTTGCTCTCAAACGCCGAGGGCTTTTGAAATTTTCTTCGAAAATTTCGCTTTTGGGAGAACGGGCGTGCAGCACCGATATGTAGGATAGTCAGTATAAGTTATTCAGCGTCATAACCGCAGAATGCTTCTGCTGCTCTATGACGTGATGATAGGTGTTCAAAGTTGTTGAAACATCTTCGTGGCCGAGGATCTCGGAAACAGCCTTTATGTCAACTCCGTTGCGAATGAGCGTTGTCGCAAATGTGTGACGCAGGGCGTGAACGAGATTTTCCTTGTCGGTTATCCCGCACTTTTTCAGAATACACTCCATCGTCTTGTAAACCTTTCGGGGAGATGTGATGGTGTGATTCTTTGTGGCGATAACTCTGTCCTTGTCCTTTATCAGCTTGCGGAGATTTTCAAGTGCATCGACAGCGTTGTCATTGAGAGGAATGTAGCGAGTGGACTTGTCCGTCTTAGGCGTGTCCTGTTCAAGAAGAACATAACTGCTCTCGGCATTTTCCGCACGATTCTTGACTTCCACAACATTTCCGTGAATATAGATATGACGCTTCTCAAGGTCAACGTCCTTCCACTTTAGATAGAGCGGCTCGCCTTCTCTCATTCCCGTATTCAGAATGAGAATAATGAGATAGCCGTATCTGTAAACGGGAGCGCCGTTCTTGTAAATGCGCTTTGCTTCTTCGACGATTGCTGAAATTTCCTCGGGAGTGTATGCGGTGATCTCCTTTCTTTCCTTGACCTTTGAGGACGGGAGCTTCACACCCTTGACGGGGTTTTTGAGTATCTCCCCACGCTGAACTCCCAGCTCCATACAGGCGTTCAGATTGTTGTATGCCTTCTTTGCGGTGGAGTGGGACTTTTCGCTGATTATGGTGTTTATCATTTTCTGAACATCGTTTGAGGTCAGGGCATTTATCTGGATATGACCGATAGCAGGAAATATCTGATATTTCAAGGACTGCTCCACACGGTCGTATGAGCTTGGTTTCAGCTCAGGCTTTTTTATATCTTCGAGCCAATGCGTCATATACGTTGATACCGTCATTTTCTTGACGTTGGAAATATCGTAGCGTGTGGCTTCTGCGAGAAGCTCCTTTGCTTTTCTGCGGACTTCTGCCTTAGTTGCCCCGTACACGGACTTTCTGTTGTTGGGCGAAATTGTGACCTTCTGCTCAAAATATCCGTCCTTGCGCTGTTTTATTTCGGGAAGTTTTCTGGACACTTTGATCTCTCCTTTCTGTATCGGGACATATCAGATATGCCCCGATATAATAGTTGTTAGGGTTTTAGCCGATGATGAAGGACTTGCCTGCATAGGTGTTCAGCCACTTCTCAAAAGCTGTCTTTTCGATGCGGAGGATACCGCCCATCTTGATGGAAGGAAAGCCTTCGGAGCTGAACAGCTTATACACACTGCTGCGGCTGATGTGCATAATTGCCATAATGTTTTCGGGTGTGTAGAGAACGGGAGCGTTCTCCACGGGTGCTGCTGTTGTCTTTGTTGCGTTCATAATAAGTACCTCTTTCTTTTGTGATTTTTATTGTTAAGGGACGATGGGACAATGGGACAATGAACTGTCTTGTTGTCGGAAAGTCCCTTATTTACGTTGATTTGGTTTTTTCAAGCCTTTGTGACAATGGGTGTCAATGACGGATATTTTGTGCCAATGACGGACAGTAATGTTTAAGAACATCAGGTTCAAGCATAACTGGATTCAGCTCATAGCTCTCTTTCTTGCGGTTTCCGCTGCCTTCGGGCGGTGGGATATATGTAAGGAAATTGCAGGCTGTCAGCTTTTCAAGGGCTGTTTCTATCTGCTCGCTGCTGAGCCTTTTGGCGGTACGCTTAATATCTCTGAGAGAAATTACAGTCCTGCCTTCTCTGATTATTTTTGCGGTTATCTTATCAAGAAGATACTGTGCGGAATTGTCATAGTTATCGGCACACATCATTTTAAGATAGTGCTGCCCGAAGTATGTCGTTATATCAATAGCCGCCTGCATTGTATCTCCCGAAATACATTCGGAGGGGGAGTGTTCGCACAGATGTAAAACCCCTGCTATTCTCAGTGTTTTGCCGAGTATCTTGCTGAAAAACTCCCTATGATCCGCAAGGCTTTCCATATCTGACATCTGATATTCTATCTTGTCAGCATAGTTGTTAAGCAGATCGACAGCTCTGCAGCTCAGATCAATGCGGCATTCATCGTTTCGGGGCATATCCAGAAGTCTTGTTATAAGGTCACTGTATGCCCTTGTTACAGAGTTGCCGTTTACGTCTTGTATGAGCTTGCGGTGTCCTATCATACTGTCGGGTATGCAGAACAGGAAACGCTGTGTAAGTCCCTTTCCGGTGAACTGAGGGTTGTTTATCACGCTGTTGAGAACTTGCGGTTGGGCGCATATCCCGAATGTCAGCAGAGGGCGATGAAGGGCAACGGAACCGTACTTGCGGTCGATCTTTACGGGTTCACCGTCATAACCGGAGAGGAAGATATTGAGGTTGATGACGCTGCTTGAGTACATTCCCGATATGACATCGAATATGCCGCCTTCGGGGGAGAGAATGCCCATAGCTTCGTCATTTTCGCTCATTATGCCTGCAAGTGCTTCGGCAGTAACATCTGTAGTAATGAGCTTCATTTCATTGACCGGCGGTAGCTCGTTGATCTCCTGCTGTATCTCCTTGACTTTTTCGACAGGCTCGTCCTTCTCGATTGCTCTGTGCAGTTTGTATTCAAGCTGTTTTCGTGTGTTTCGGTAGGTCTGCACATCTAAAAGGTGATTTTCATTGTATTCGGCTACATAATGGGTGATAGGCCTTGTCATTGCACTGAATACGGCTGATTTACGTTCACCGGGAGGGGCACATATAAGAATGTATAAATTCAGCTCTTCTGCCCAATGCTCGCTGAAATACACCTTTGCTTTGCCCTGCAAACAGACCGATAACGCTGCTAATGCCACAGCTGCAGGCATATCGGGATAGACCTGGGTTGTTTCCGAAACGAAATTCACCATATCCCGTATGGTCGGCGGTAACGCTCCTATCGGGAATGGCGGCGGAGATTTTGCCGGGTTAAGCGGCGTAGGATAGATAATTGTGTCTGTGGTTTCCATATTTCTTTCCCTTTCTTTTGTGTAAAGTATTGACATTTGTGTTTATATAAGGTATAATAATATTATAGATAAGAGTGTATGTATAATAAATTATACTCGTTATGACAATAGTATAATATATTATACCTTGTTTGTCAATACAGTTTTTGAGATTTTTTGTTGTTTTATGTTATTTTTGTAATGATGAACAAAAAAGATGGGAGAAAATTATGAATTTTTACGAAAGACTAAAGGCAGTCTGTGACGAAAAGGACAAAAAAATCACCACAGTAGTAGTTGACTGTGGTGGAAATAAGGGTTCGATCGCAAGTTGGAAGAAGGGGACTGTCCCTAACTATACTATTATAGAGAAGCTGGCGGTGGAGCTTGATGTCAGCGTGGATTTCCTTGTAGGCAAGGAAGAGATCGATATTCAGCCTAAAAAGTATTTTGGCACGTTGGACGTAATGCTGGCTTCAAAATACAAGTATATCAACCTGAGCTGTCTGAATGAGGTCTCCGATGATGATATGAAAAGGTACGAAGCGTATCTGAACTGCTCCACTAAGTTTATGTACGACAGGACAAGCGTAAAATTCGAACCTGTTAAGCAGGACAGGACGGAGTCGGACATTGACACCGATATGACCGACGAGATCATTGATATTATGAGCTTTCTTCCCGGTAGTGATGATGTTCGTTTCCTGCAGATACAGATCTCACGAATCGTTCTTTTCAATCTTCGGGCATTAAAAAATGAGGGTAATAGGATCATAGCGGAGAGCAAGTCGCTTAACGGTGCCAATCTGAAATATCTGCTTGATGAAAGCGGCAGCACAAGCGTGAAGGCATACGGATTTACAAGCGATGAGGTGCGTTCTATTCACAGGGATAGTGGGCTTAGCTATCAGTATCTGTTCTCGGGAGTTATGAAAACAAAGGACAGGGAGATATTTAAGGCTGATTCGGAGGAACAGGGATAATCATGCTATTGTCACCATTGACACGCATTGTCACGTCATTGGCACAAACAGGTAAATGCCTATAAACAATGATAATAAGCCACTTGACAGCATTTGAGAGTTCCATTGTCCCTTTGTCTCACCTGATATTTGATTTGGTACACACTGTGTGCCAAATTGAAGTTGTATAAATTTTGTCTATATCTTTCAAATAAGAAATGATAATAACATATTATGTTGAAAAAGCGATATTTTTTTGAACACTGTCCGTAATTTTTTTACGATAGGTATTGATTTTTAAAAGAATATAAGATATAATATATAACGATAGGAGGATTCAATATGCTGAAAAGATTCGAGGTTAGAAATTTTAAAAATTTCAAAGAAAACCTTATAATAGATTTTGATAAAGTTGGCGGTTATCAGTTTAGTACAAATTGTATTACGGACAATACAATTAGCAAAATGCTGATTTATGGGAGAAATGCAACAGGAAAAACAAATCTTGGAGCTGCAATTGCGGATATTGCGTTTTCTAATATTTTCTTATTATATCGTGGTGAAGATACAAATTATTTGAATGCTGATTCAAATGAAGATGCTGCAAGATTTTCTTATCTGTTTAAGTTTGGAGAAAATCAAATTGAATATACTTATTCAAAGTATTCATTAGTTGATTTTAAAACTGAAAAATTAGCACTTAATGGTGAATGCGTTTTTGATTTTAACTATGATAATGGTAAATTTAATGAAAAAAATTTTGCTTTAATATCTGCAGAAACCATTAAGGTTGATAGATTTACACAGTCAATTAATGAAATTGATGTTTTTTCTGATGAAAGAGAAAATTCATTGTGCTTATTAAGATGGCTTTTTGCAAATGCTGCTTTCGCAAATGATTCTCCGATGAATGAATTGCGTAGTTTTATAAGCAAGATGAGTTTTTGTACTGTTACAATGTTTACTAGAAATATCCCTAGGGTTAAGGATAGTTTTCTAGAATCGTTAGAGGGGGAGAACTTAAATCGATTTGAACGGTTTTTGAATGATATGGGCGTAAATTGTCAACTTGAAACAAAAAAATTACCAGATGGTATGAATCAATTGTATTTCAAGCATACTAATTTAATCCCTTTTTTTCAGAATGCATCTAGTGGTACAATTGCACTTTATAATTTTTATAAGAGAATAGTAATGAGAATACAAAATTTGAGTTTTTGCTATTTTGATGAATTTGATGCATTTTTTCATTACGAAATGTCTGAGCGCTTTTTGAAATTCCTTAAGCAAGAATTTCCAATGTGTCAAATGATTTTTACATCACATAATACAAATTTGATGAATAATAGTTTACTGAGACCGGATTGTCTTTTTATTCTTTCTCAAGACGGAAGATTAACCCCTTTAAACTGTGCAACTAATCGAGAATTACGTGAGGGTCATAATTTAGAGAAAATGTATATAAGTGGTGAGTTTGAAAAATATGAGTGAAACAAAATGGAATCTTCCAAGAAATCGTGCAAAGACTTTATTGATTGTTGAAGGTAATCATGAGAAAGAAAAACTTTTTGAAAGAATCTTATCGTCTTTTCCGGAAATAGATATAAAAAATGAAGATATTAAGGTTTATAAATCTAATATATATAGTTTGTTGAATAAAATACGCAATGAATATGGCGATGAATGGTATGAAGTGGATATCGATTTGCCGTGGCTGTTAACAAAAGATAACCAAAACGAAGAAACTTTGTATAAAAGGGATTTCAATAATATTTTTATGATTTTTGATTATGAACGTCACGATCCGAATTTTTCGGAATCTGCAATTAAAACAATGTTGAACTATTTTTCTAGCATAGAGGAAGTGGGAAAATTATATGTTAATTATCCCATGGTTGAGTCATATCTTGATTTGGGCAAATTTCCAGATGATGGTTATGAAAATAGAAAGGTGAAAGCATCAATCCAAAAGGGAAGGGAATATAAGAATACAATAACTCAAACCTTCGTATATAAATTGATTTATTTCCCTATAAAAGTATATGAAATCCTTACTGAACGTTTTTGCGCGGATAAAAACAATAGTAGGTTATTTGTTGACAAATTACTGCAAATAAATAATCTTGAAGAGATAGATAATATTGTTGACCAAATGCTTACAGGATATTTATCAGGTGAGAACATAGTTACATTTAAGAATCAGTTAGTATATCTAATAAAAGAGAGATCTTTTCTAGAAGAACGAAAAAGTTACAACGAATTTATAAGATATGCTTTTGAACAAATAATTATTCATAATGTGAAAAAAGCAAATAAGATACAAAATGGAGTATATAGTATAGATGAGAATTCAATTCGGGAATGCTATGGAAATTTAGACGATAAAAAGATATTAGACGAACAAAATAGAATTAGTACGTCAACTTGTGAAGATATGATATTGGTACTTAATACTAGCGTGTTTATCGTTCCAGATTATAATGCATCGTTAGTTTTTTAATTATATACGAATCTTGTTACCCTAAATAACTGATGAAAATAGCGATAAGTGATTTGTCTGTTAGATATTTTGTAATAACAGAATAACGTCGTATTTCCGTCGTATTCTCCCCAACGGGAAAGGAAATAACAGCGTAAATACGCCGATTTCAAGCAATACGGCAAACCACCTCCAAAACCGCGTGCCGTGAGTTCGATTCTTACTGCCCCTGCCATAAAAACGCCGTAGATACGTTCTTACGATAAGGATACTCAACAGACAGTCAGAACGTATCGCTAAATTTACGAGGAAAAACACAAACAAAGGACTTGTCACTGTTAATCGGTGGCAAGTCCTTTGCTTTTTGTGTTACTCAGCGAGCGTTCTGTTTGCCATCTGTTCGATAAACGAGAATTTTTCAGACACACGAACGGATCTTTACTGATTATCTAAAATCAGCAATTGAAAATACAATAGTACTTTGGATTTTCAATAATTATCTTCTTTTTATCCTCCGGAAAAGACTGTATTGCCTTTTCTAAAAAGCTTGGCTCACATACAATTACTTTATGACCTGACGGATTTACAGATTTCAACAGTGATGAAGTAAAATGTTCTTCGCTATTTTCATTCTTTCTACTCTCATCATTCAGTTCTTCCCGTTCCTTTATTTTTCCATTTTTCCACTGTTCAAATTTTATGTATTGCTCAAACGCTGAATCAAAACAGTCCATT
>JBJERX010000078.1:0-2979 GCA_051882495.1 Huintestinicola sp.
TTGGCTTTCTGCGCCCTTTTGGCTGAATTAGGTCGTGAATATTTTTTCAAACTTTCGTCTCCCTACAGGCATAGATTTGAATCATTTGTCGAAATATGACTATTATGTATAATTATATTATATTGTCAAAGATTAGTCAAGAATGTTACTGCTGAAAATAGCGGCAAAAATTTGAGCATTTTAACCACAATTCAACATAATTATAAAAGCATGCATAAGCACTATGACGAAATACATAATTTGTGCTGCTTGTCGCAGAGTTTTTTATGAGTTAGCAGAAAATAAAACATATGTGCTTCTGGGCAGATTTTTACCCAGAACATATGTTATACTGATAACATAAAGAAAAACGGTGACTGCACCGACAGCCCCCACAGAAAGGAAAAAATAAAAATGAAAAGAATTGCAAGAATATTTGAAATGCTGAGAGAATACCCCCTTATCATGCTCGCTGCAGCTGCAGCAGTCTTTTACCTGACGGACGGATACGCAGAGGAGATACGTGCCGCCGAAACCATCGGCAATGCATTTGTTATTTCCGTTTACGGAAACCTGCTGGGCATGGTGCTCATTTCTATAGGTCTGATCGCCGCAGAAACCAGAGCGATGAAAAAAAGAGAAGAGCGGGCATACCGTGCAAGGGTACGCTCGCTCAGAAAAAAATACGCTGCTATGTATTACGATGCCGATCCCGATAAACAATCGATCTATGCATCCTATCTCAGCCATAGGGAGGAAGAGGAAAAGGACATCCGTCGGGCAGGGTGACTGTGACCCATTTCCTGCGGACTTCCCTCTGAGTACACAATTATTGATACCAAGCCACAAACTGACAGTTCATACAAGTTCATACAAAAGTATAAACAACTGCAGGTTATTTCAGCCTAATACTGTCGGCAAGCTTCAATATTTCCTCTGCCCTTGTTTTCAGCATATCGGAATCCCCCGTATTACTGCGGGCTGCATCAGCTTCGGCTGATACAAGTGTAATGAACTGACGGATATCCCGGCTAAGCTGTGCAAGGGCTTCCTGCTGAGCCTTTACGGCAGCGGCTATCTCCTTTATGGCAGAGGCTGCATTGCCTGCCGCATCGGCAAGGTTGTCGATCCCTCCCGTAACGCTCCGAACTATAGCCATGCCCTCACCTGCAGCTTCCTCAGCTCCCGATGCAGCGGATGCAGCTTCCGTGGCGGTCTCGGAGCTTTTTACAGCAAGTCCCCTTACTTCATCTGCAACTACGGCAAAGCCTCGTCCCTCGGGTCCTGCCTTTGCGGCTTCAATGGCTGCATTCAGGGCGAGCATGGTGGTCTGGGAGGCTATATCCTGAATAGATGCCACAGCTTCCGTGGCATGACCTGTTTTATCACGTATATCCTGTACAGCACACAGCATTTTATCGGTCATTCCGCGCTGTGAGGAGATTATCCTGTCTGCTGAGGACATTATCAGCTCAGCCTTTTCTGCCTGAACGGCTGTCCTGCTCATGCTGCTGCATATTTCTGCTATCTCATTGGATATCTCTTCGGCACAGTCCGCACATCGTCTGATACCGTCACTGCTTTTCCTGCTCTGCTCGGAAGCACTGCTGATATCGGTGAGCATCCCCCTGGAAAGCTCCTCTATGCTGCTTGAAAGGGATGATAATCTTGTACGCACAAGATCCAGCGATTCTCTGAGAGGAGCAAATTCGCCGCTGTATTCATCTGCGGTGAAACGTCCCTCCGCAGCGTTTCCTATGCAGCGTGAAATATCGTCTATATATCCTCTCATGCTTTCGGCTGCCTTATCCAGGGCACCGAAAAGCTCGGCAAATTCCTTAAGCTTCTCCTTGCTTGAAGCCTTGGAGAAATCACCGTCGGAAAGAGCATCCACACGGCTTACGGCATTTTTCAGGGGACGGATATTGTATTCGATGGCAGCAGCGATGATAACCAGTGCCGCTGCAGAAACAAGAACGGCAAGCAGGGCTGTGACGCTCATGCTTTTTTCGGCTGAGGGCATAAGCTCCTTCTTGTCAGCCGCAATAATTACGCTCCATTTCTGATTTCCACTTACCCCTGAAACAGGGGCATATGCTGCGTAAATATCATTATCCTGTATCTCCGCAGCAGCCGTTTTTCCATACACATATCCTGCTGCCTCCGACAGCTTTTCAGCCGTCAGGACAGCTTTTTCCGGGGCAGGTATTACGACGCTGCCCTTATCCGAAACAACTGCGGCAAAGCCTGTATCACCTATATATACGCTTTCCATGGCGGAAGCAAATAGCTCCGCCTTGATCCTGCAGACAACTGCTCCCCTGTCGGAACAAGGTGCTGCATAGATGAAGCACTGACCCTCGGGAGTATCGATCGGTCCCGAAAAGCCTGATGTGCCGTTGAGAGCGTCCCTTACAGCCTCAGCGGAGCTGTAATCGAAATGATTTATTATGCCTTCTATGCCTCCCGTCGGAACGAAATCATAATAATAACCGCTTGGAGACAAACAGAGGTTTTTATAATTAAGCTTGCAGATACGCTCATTTTCCTTGTCGCTGATAACGGAGGGTTCGGCAACGATATCCTCAGTCAGCAGCTCAGCTGCTTTCATCTGATTTGCAAGTGCTGCCGCAACACATTCCGCATTTGCAGTCATTGAGCGTTCAAGCGTGGCTTGGTTTGTGCATTTTATGGAGATAATTCCCGCTGCGGCAATAAGTACAGCAGCCACTGTCAGTACAGCGGAAGCTGAGCACAGCAGAACAGTTCTGAAACTTAACTTCATTTTGCACGCCTTTCATTTATCGGCAGATTCCGATATTATTGATTCTATAGGCGAAAAAGCCCGAAAAAGAATAATATTCTATTTTATTATACATTATTATGGCGGAAAATAATATACGCATATTTTACAAAAAATGACACTGCTTTATGATTATATCAACTAATACTAATAACCATTTGTTCTATGGATAAAGACGGCGGATAGAATGCGTCCTA
>JBJERX010000079.1:0-43666 GCA_051882495.1 Huintestinicola sp.
CGCAGAAATGCTCGTGCCTTTCAAGGGAGTTTGACGCAGAGAGGACGCATTATAGTCCCGTATTTTATCCATAGGTTAAATGGTTATTAGTATAATATCTCTGCCTTATCTGTTCATTTTTTTGAACGCAAGGGGCAGGTCAGAAATAACATCCGTGGGGAGCATTCCCGTTACGGAAAGCCGTTCTGCGGTCATGTCAGCGGCTTTGCCGAAGAGATATGTTCCGCACAATGCAGCGTCGGCAGGGGAAAGTCCCGATGCACACAGTCCCGCAATTATTCCCGTCAGAACATCTCCGCTTCCCCCTCGGGAAAGCCCCGGATTTCCTGTCAACACAGCATAAAGCACATCCGAGCTGCGGATGTACGTGGGATGACCCTTTGCAGCTGCAACTGCACCTGTAAGCTCAGCAAGTTTGATCGCACATTTATCCGATGCTTTTGCCTCAGCTGTAGTTATTCCCAGCAGACGAGACATTTCACCTATGTGCGGCGTCAGAACCGCCATGTTATCCTCGTCCCATGCGTTTCTGATACATTCTATGCTTCCGCAGATGCAGTTTAGACCATCCGCATCTATCACAAGGGGGATTTTTTTCTCACCGCAGACACGGATAACTTCCATAACTATTTTCCTTGTGTCCTCAGTAACGGACATACCGCTTCCGATGGCAGCACAAGTGGAATTGTTCAGAGCCTCGATAATAGCGGGAAGGCTCTCGGCGGAGATGCAGCCGTTATCATCCCTTTTCAGAGGGATAAAGGTAGCTTCGCACACATGAGCGGCACAGCGGTCAATGACCTTTTCTACCGATGCAAGGCGGACTATCCCTCCGCCGCTTCTCAGAGCCGCCATAACGTTCATGCAGGCAGCACCGCTCATTTTTTCGCATCCTCCTATGATAAGCAGCTTGCCGAACATACCCTTGTGAGAATTTGCGGGACGTACAGGCAGCCTGTCCATAATAAGGTCATCATCTGCAAGGATTGCTGCTCCCGATGTCTTCAGACAGCTTTCATCAATGCCGATATCAGCGGTCATGATATCTCCGCAAAGCTCCTTTGCGGGAGAAATGAGCATGCCTGTTTTGACAGCACCGAATGTAACGGTGCGGCTGCAGCTGATGGTATGGACAGCAGCAGTCCCGTCCGAAGCATTTGCCCCCGAGGGGATATCTATGGCAACTTTTGTACAATCAAGCTTGTTTATCTCGCCGAAAAGCCATGATATATCAGGGGTAAGCTCTCCGTGAAAGCCCGTACCGAAAACAGCGTCGGCTATCACATCAAACTTTTCACGGGCAAGAAGCTCTGCGGCAGTCGCCCTTTCAAATGGAATAATATCCTCCCCGATCAGACGAGAGTATTCCTCTATGGCGATGTCCGTAACAGGCTCGCCGCACAGAAGCATGACTGCTGCACGAATACCCTTTTCCCGAAGAAGCCTTGCAATAACGAACCCGTCTCCTCCGTTGTTTCCCTTCCCGCATAGGATAAGTACGTTTTGGGGGTCAAGGGTCAGTATTTCATCAGCAGCCGCTTTTCCCGCATTTTCCATAAGTCCGAGGTAGCTGCTTCCACGCTTTACAGCCTCCGCCTCGGCAGCCTTCATATTTTCGGGTGTGCAGATATACATAGAGCATTATCCTTTCCTTAGTTTAAATAGTTACGGTCTGTAAAAAAAGCAAACTATCAGTCCCCGTCAGAAAGCAAAAAGTTCGCCAGCCTTTCAAGGCTGCGGGGTCGAGGGGCACTTCAAAACGTTCCGGTGGAACGTTTTGAACGCAGCAAATTATGTCCGGGGTCAAGCATATTCACTATTACCAATTATTTTTTGACAGAAAGCCATTTATCTATCGGTAAAATGGTTACCGGTATAAACAATAATGATATTGACTAATCGTCATTACAGGAGTATAATAATAAAAAAGTATCTACCGGGAGGTATAGTTATGAACGAAAACACGAGAAACCTTACCCTGCTGACGGACTTTTATGAGCTTACCATGGGCAACGGCTACATGGAAAACGGCATGGAAGATACAGTCTGCTGCTTTGACCTCTATTTCCGCAAGATCCCCGATAACGGAGGCTTTGCGGTAATGTGCGGTCTGGAGCAGGCAATAGACTACATCAGGAATCTCCGCTTCACTCCCTCGGATATTGAATATCTCAGGGGAAAGAAGATGTTCTCGGAGAAATTCCTGAACTATCTTGCAGATTTCAGATTTGAGTGTGATGTGTGGGCAATTCCCGAGGGAACCCCCGTATTCCCCAATGAACCGCTGGTCATCGTCAAGGGTCCCGCTATCCAGGCTCAGTTTGTTGAGACCATGCTCCTGCTTACCATAAATCATCAGTGCCTTATCGCAACGAAAGCAGCAAGAATAGTCAAGGCTGCAGACGGACGAGCTGTAATGGAGTTCGGTTCCAGACGTGCTCAGGGCAGTGACGGAGCGATATACGGAGCAAGAGCCGCATATATCGCAGGCTGTTCGGGAACCGCCTGCACCATATCCGATAAGGAAATGGGCACTCCCGCTCTGGGCACAATGGCTCACAGCTGGGTGCAGATGTTCGATACGGAGCTTGATGCATTCCGTGCATATGCAAGATGCTATCCCGATGCGGCAGTGCTGCTTGTGGATACCTATAATGTCCTTAAATCAGGCATACCCAACGCCATCAAGGTTTTCAAGGAGCTTAAAGCGGCAGGACATAAGCCCGGCGGGATACGTATTGACAGCGGTGATATTACCTATCTTTCCAAGAAGGCGAGGAAAATGCTTGATGAAGCAGGACTGCCTGAGGTAAAAATAGTTGCGTCTAATTCGCTGGATGAATACATTATCGAAGATATTCTTCGTCAGGGGGCAAAGATCGACAGCTTCGGTGTAGGTGAGCGGCTGATAACCTCCCGTTCCGAGCCTGTTTTCGGAGGAGTGTACAAGCTTACCGCAATCGAGCGGGACGGCGAGATGATCCCGAAGATCAAGCTTTCGGAGAACGTTACAAAGATTACAACGCCTGATTTCAAGGAGCTGTGGCGGTTCTATGACCGTCAGACAGGCAAGGCGATCGCCGATCTCATCACCTGCTTCGGAGAGGAAGTAGATGACAGCAAGCCCTATGTGATATTCGATCCCGACCACCCGTACAAGAAAAAGACCGTAACGGATTTTGTTGCCAGAAAGCTGATGGTACAGGTGTTTGACAAGGGTAAGTGTGTCTACGAGTCTCCCGACGCCTCTGAGATAAGGGAATATTGTCTTGCACAGACAGAGACCCTTTGGGATGAGGTTCGCAGATTTGAGAATCCCCACGTGTATTATGTTGATCTGTCACAGAAGCTCTGGGACAAGAAAAATGATCTTCTCAACAAAATGAGTTCATATTGATGCTTAATGCAATAGCCGCTCGTCCGATATGACGTGCGGCTATTTCTTTTTAGTATTAAATCATGTTGCAGTCTGCAGCAGCTGTCTGCCGAAGATCTCTTCCAGGACATTTTTTAAGCTGCCTTCCATATCTCCGATATCCACAAAGCATACGCGTCCAAGTATGCCGTCCTCATTGCGGAAGCATATTTCCCTGGCATCTTCTTTCATCTCTGTGGTAAGTGGATATATGTAGCAGGCACTATCCGAACTGTATAATTCAAGAAGATTATACAGATCGTTAATATCAGACTGATATATTCCGCAGTTTGCATCCCCCACGGAAAGCCCCTGCCATTTTGAGTCGAATACCACACGGAAATTGTTTTCACGCATGGTCATTACAGCCAGTGCCTGAGCACTGTACCGGGGCATTGCACTGTTCAGTCTGGGATATCTCTTCTTCTGTATCTCAGCACGGAAATGCTGGTTATCCAGCATTCTCATAATGCTGTATGCCGTATAGCTGTCAAAAAGCTCAGCGGTAGTAAATACGACCGCATATGCAACATTACGTCCTTTTGTAACATTCACATCCTGAGCCATAAGGAATATCCTTGCCCATCTCAGTGCGTTGCGGTAGCCCGCCATGCTTCGGTCTACATGGGATGCAGCAAAATCCTGAGCGTAATTCATGGAATACTCTACACCGTCAAAATTAGCGATAAGAGAGTCAAGCTTGTTTCTGCTTCGTGCGGAGGATGTGATATTCCTCAGGAATTTAAGGGTAGACTTTATCAGGCGGTTTTCGGGACGGTCAATAGTAAATACATCATACTGAACGTAGAACTTGTCTTTGTGAGCGTAATTCTTTGTAGCATGAAGGGAATATACTACTTTGCCCTTCAGAAAACGTTCATTGGCAGTATAAGGAGCATATGCTTTTTTCAGACCGTCATGAACAATGAGCGTTACCTCATTGATAAATGCAAGAATGAAGGTCTCGAAAATATTCAGGTTTTCCGCAGCTCTTGTGTTCAGATTATAATCCGTAAGGGGGAGCGTGCGGAGAGATTTGAGCATATTGAGCATGACCCTCTTGTTTGAGAGCTTATTTCCGTGCTTGTCAACAGCTGAAAGCATGGGAAGCAGCTCTATCTGGGTGCCGTCCTTGAATACGAGACATCCGACGTAGCCGCCGCAGCGGAGGATACGTTCATTTCCGGAACCCTCAAAAGCCATAAGATAGCTGTTTCGTCCGCTTGGGTCAGGCATTTTGGTCTCGTGAATAAAGCTTTCCAGCCGGAGAAAGGTGTCCATAGGGATAGGGATGCCGTTCTCACGCTCAGAAGAGCCTTCTATTGTAAAGAATTGTGTTTCACACAGCTTGTATTTATCTCTTTTTCCCATTTGATCACTCCATACGGGACAAAACCGTAATTATAACAGCTTTCTGTATGCGTTAATGTTCATGAATGCATCATTATTGATCTCATATGTATCGTCAACATCCAGGAAGAGCTCAACGTTTTCACCGAATGTACGCTTGTAGTCGATAGCTACAGCCTTTACAAACTGCTCCTCAGGCTCCTTGTTGTAGTCGCCCAGCACCCAGCGTATCTTCTGATAGTCACCGTAGAAATACTCCTGGAGCAGGGGAACGATAGAATTCTTGAATATCTTTCCCAGACGGTTGATGGAAGGGTCTATGCGTAATGGCATAAAATAAGCGTGACCGATAGTATGTTCGCGGTCAAGAAGGATCTCAACACGCTTGTTTATGGTAGAGAGAAGAGCCTCAATGCTTACATCGTCAACATAAAGGTCATGGAAAAGCTCGGGGCAGGGAAGCATCTCAACGAAGTCAAAACGACGTCTGATAGCTGTATCCAGAAGTGCGATAGAACGGTCGGCGGTATTCATTGTGCCCACGATGTAAACATTGTCGGGAACGCCGAAGGGCTCCTGAGAGTAAGCAAGTCTTACCTTTACTTCCTCGGGCTGACCCAGACGCTTAGAGGGTTCGATAACGGTGATAAGCTCACCGAAGATCTTGGAGATATTACCTCTGTTGATCTCATCTATGATGAACACGTATCTTTCCTCCGGGTGCTCCTGTGCCTTGGAGCAGAACTCACGGAAAATACCCTTATCAACAACGTAAACCATTTCCTTTTTACGGGTACGCTCACCTCGTTCGTTCATGGTTTCAAGGAAAACGGGCTTGATACCCTCGATAAATTCCTCGTATCCCATGGACTGGTGGAAGGTGGTAAACTCGATCTGCCCGAAATTGTTCTTCAGCTCGTTGTATCGGTCGAGCATAGCGTTGTAGTCCTTGCTCTTTACCGTTTCTACGGGCATGTTGTAGATAATGGCAATAGCGTAGTTTACGGTGTTATACGTTTTACCGGTACCGGGAGGGCCGTACAGAATGATGTTCTTTCCCATTTCTTCATAACCTTTCTTCGCAGAAATTTTTGCTTATATATGCTTGATCAGCAGCCCGCAGCTGCCTGAATAATATACTGTTTTGAAATAACACTTATATGTAACTATATTAGTATATCACATTTTCACTAATATTTCAAGACAATTTTAAATTGTCTGTGTATATTCTGCACATTAAATAAAAAACCCATGTAAAATTTGACACATGGGCAAAAAAATGGCAGGATAGAAACCCTGCCGCAACTGAGATAAAATTAGATGAAATAAATATGTGTAGAACAAAAGAAAGGAGACAACAAAACGGATGTTAACAATAATAAACAAATATTAAGAACTTAACATCATATATATTATAACGTATATTTGTGAGATAGTCAACAGCTTAACAGTAATTTTTACATTTTTGTAAGTATGCACAAATTGTAATGCTGCATCTTGTATAAAATGTACTGCAATAAAATTACTGCTACGGAAACTGATGCCATCGCCGCCAAAAGTTATAACAGAGATGCCCCGAAATTTATTAGAAAACGGGATGTTCATAAGTTTGTTGCAATTATGATTATATCACACCGAATCGAAGATGTCAAGTACAGTAAACGTTTGAATTATTTAAATATTTTTGAGCGGTTTTTATGCAATATAACAACAAAACGAAAAATCCCGAAGCCCAGAGAGCTTCGGGATAAAAAATGTCAGATATCCGATCAAACACCGTACTTAGATGTAGATACGGGAATACCAACGCCCATAGTGGATGCAACTACGCAGGACTTGAGGTAAGTACCCTTAGCAGCTGCGGGCTTAGCCTTAACTACAGCCTCAAGAAGTGTGTTGAGGTTTTCGTCAAGCTTCTCAGCACCGAAGGATGCCTTGCCGATAGGGCAGTGAATGATGTTGGACTTATCGAGACGATACTCGATCTTACCGGCCTTAGCCTCTGTTACAGCCTTAGCAACGTCAGGAGCAACTGTTCCTGCCTTGGGGTTAGGCATGAGACCGCGGGGACCGAGAACCTTACCGAGACGGCCAACGAGACCCATCATATCAGGGGATGCGATAACAACGTCGAAATCCATCCAGTTTTCCTTCATGATCTTGTCAACCAGATCCTGAGCACCAACGTACTCAGCACCTGCTGCCTTAGCAGCCTCCATCTTGTCTTCCTTACAGAATACGCATACTCTTACGTTCTTACCTGTACCGTTGGGAAGAACAACAGCACCTCTTACCTGCTGGTCAGCGTGACGGGAGTCAACGCCGAGACGGATGTGTGCTTCGATTGTTTCATCAAACTTAGCCTTTGCATTCTTGCATGCCAGGTCAAGAGCTTCAGCAGATTCATACTGCTTGGTTTTATCAATAAGCTTTGCACTTTCGATATACTTCTTACCGTGTTTCATTATTATTTCCTCCTATCAGTGGTGTAGCCCTTGAAACATGAATAATAGGACTGCGGAGCAATGTCCTCCCACTTGTTTAACTCTCGTATAGTAGAGTGTTATCAGTCAACAACCTCTACGCCCATGGAACGTGCTGTGCCTGCGATCATGCTCATAGCAGATTCAATGGAAGCTGCGTTGAGATCCTGCATTTTTGTCTCAGCGATCTTCCGGATCTGCTCCTTAGTGATCTTGCCGACCTTTGTCTTGTTGGGAACGCCCGAACCGCTTTCGATACCGATAGCCTTCTTGATAAGAACAGCAGCAGGGGGAGTCTTTGTGATGAAGGAGAAGGAACGATCGGCATATACTGTAATAACTACAGGAATGATGAGACCGATATCGTTCTTAGTTCTCTCATTGAATTCCTTTGTGAATGCCATGATATTTACACCATGCTGACCGAGTGCAGGGCCAACAGGGGGAGCAGGAGTAGCCTTACCTGCTGCGATCTGAAGCTTGATTAAGCCAACAACTTTCTGTGCCATATTAGTGCACCTCCATAAATAGTATCGGATCGGGGTTGTCCCCCGCCGAGTTGTGTTTAAATCAGTTGATTAATATTCGTCAGCCGCTGTTACCTGAGATAACTCTATAGTAGCGAGTGTTTCTCTGCCGAACATGGATACAGAAACGTCAACAGTGCCGTCCTCTGTATCAATACCCTTTACCTCGCCGATGAAGCCTTCCATGGTGCCGGAGGTGATCTTTACTCTGTCACCGATCTTGAAGCTTACTTCAACAGTTCTTACCTTCTCTTCGCCTTCAACGCCGAGAGCGGCAACCTCTCTGTCGGAAAGGGGTACGGGCTTGCTTCCGGGGCCAACAAAGCCTGTAACACCTCTTGTATTTCTCACTACATACCAACTGTCGTCGGTAAGCAGCATTTTTACAAGAACGTAGCCCGGGAAGATCTTGTGCTCCACTTCCTTGACCCTGTTTTTATCGTCCTTTTCGAGCACAAGCTCTGTAGGGACCTTGACCTCATGGATAAGATCGTGAAGCTTACGGTTTTCAACAACCTTAAGGATCGTCTGAGCAACCTTGTTTTCATAGCCGGAATAGGTGTGAATAACGTACCATTTTGCTGCTTCTGACATATTGTACCTTCCTTTCAGTTTGTTTTACCGTATTATTTAACTTGATTGAGAAGAAGCTGCAAAGCCCATGTGAATAAAGCGTCAAGTGCGAATACGAACAGTGCACTGGCGATCATTGTAGAAAGTACAACGCCTGTGTTGTTCACAACAGCCTGCTTGGAAGGCCATACGACCTTCTTGAATTCGCTCTTAAGATCCTTGAAATACTTAACGATCTTGTTGGGCTGCTTTACCTGGGTCTTTTTGCCGGGCTTTGAATCTGCCTTTTTAGAGGAATTGTTCTCTGCCATCAATAAGCACCGCCTTACTTAGTCTCTTTGTGCAGAGTATGCTTTTTGCAGAACTTGCAGTACTTGTTCATTTCGATTCTGTCAGGATCGTTCTTTTTGTTCTTCTTAGTGTTGTAGTTGCGCTGCTTGCATTCTGTGCAAGCCATTGTTACCTTTACTCTCATATCGGCACCTCCTGTTAATGCTGCCGCAAACGGGTCAGCGTTTCATTACTCGGGGATAGTCCCCTCTGCCTCCCTCTCGACATTCTAAGGATGTCCGAGGCTAAATCACTCACGTCTGAAAAAAGACGCAAAAAAATAGACCTCACAAAGAGGTACAATAATAATACCATATATTAATCCTTTTGTCAAGTGCATTTTTGTTATTTTCAGGCTTTTTATCATATTTTATAAATCAGCCCCTTTATTTCCGGTATCCTTTATACACTACGTAATTACGCAAAATGTATATATCTGCGATGGTAAAAACGTTTTACAGCATGTTCATAACAGTATAACAATTGTGGTTTATGATACAATTAATAATGTATGATCAGGATTATGCGTTATGCGGCTTATGCGGCACCGCTGATAACCATTGCCCGAAAGGAACACCCCCGCAAATGAAAAAAGATACACCATATTTGATAATCTCCCTTATTCTGGCATTAACAGCAGGAGTAATAATTTTTGTGCTGTCTGCTTTTCCCTCGGAAAGGCCCCTGACGGATGTCCCTCTTGTTTCGGATAAGATCACCGGGGAAGGTACTATCCTTCCTCAGCCGGATTCATCCGAAGGAGGATGCTTTGACAAGAATGTAATGATACCCGAAAATATCACCTTTGACAGCTCGGATAAGTATACCACTCCTTTCGGTACCTTTGAACCCATCGGCAGAATATTGGAGCTGAATGCATACATGACCTGTAATCCCACTGTTCTCACAGAGGAACAGTCTCTCTGCTACATCGTTCCTGATCTTAATAAGGAAAAAGCGGAGGAGATAATGGCTCAGATGCAGGAGATATCCGACGGCATCTGCGAGGGGATCAGCTCCGATGAGGAAAAGGTGCGTGCCATAGCGATGTGGACAGGAGGAAACATCGCATACGATATGGATGCCGCTCATACCTGCGTTGATCTCAGCGTTATAAGCCTTGAAGCTATATTGGATAACGGCATGAAAACCACCTGTGCGGGATTTGCGAACTTTTTTTCCGCACTTTGTCATTGCCAGGGGATATATGTGCTGAACCTGAAGGGCGGTTCGGCAAGCGACGGATGGGTGCGTTCAAAGCTTGAGGATGCTCCCGCAAACCACTGCTGGAATGCGGTGCTTATTGATAATAAATGGTACTACAGCGATCCCACATGGATATCTGATCTTGCTGTAGAAAACGGGGAATATACGGGGGGCAGCAGCATTCTTCCTTATTATGCTCTGTTCGGCTTCGAGGAAATGAGCATAGAGCATAGAATAGACATCAGTGAGCATGTCTGCTACAATATTTAAGCATGAAACTTTCATGCATGATAAGATATCCGCATAAAAAGGTAAAAGGGGTTATGGCAATGAACAGATACATCACACCGATAATAAGCGTTTTCCTGGCGGCAGCACTGTCATCATGCAGATCGACGGATTCGGTGCCTGCCGATGTGGAATTTACTGTAATAACTCCCCCTCCCACAGAGACGGTCTCCGAAACAACATATGAGACAACTGCTGCAGAGACCACCACAACTGCCGAGTCTGAGCCTGTTATCAGACGGGTAACATTCACAGCTACAGGAGATAATCTTATCCATTCATCTATATACAAGCAGGCGGCAAGACGTGCAGAGGCTGATGAAAGCTATGAGGGCAGCTATGATTTTACATATGCCTATGCCAATGTTGCCGATCTTCTTAACGTAGCGGATATTACTGTTGTCAATCAGGAAACGCTTATCTGCGGAGATGATTATGAGCCGTCCAATTATCCTCAGTTCAACAGTCCCACCGACCTGGGCTTCCATATGCGTGACCTTGGGGTAGATGTGTTTACTATAGCCAATAATCATATGCTTGATAAATACGAAAAGGGACTTCTGGACTGCCTTGATTATTATGATGAAAACAATATGCTTTGTGTAGGTGCATACCGTGATACGGAGGACAGGTCACGTATCAGGACCATGGAAGTAAATGAAGTGACAGTTGCATTTCTTGCCTATACGGAGAGCACCAACGGACTTGTCCTTCCCGCAGGTTCGCCTGTTGAGCTGGGAAGCATTGCGACACGTGAGGGGATCGAGCGTGCTGCGGAGGAGATACGTGCCGCTGAGGAAATAGCGGATGTGACCATCCTTTCCCTGCATTGGGGAGTGGAGAATTCCGATCAGATAAGTGACTATCAGCGTGAAACAGCAAAGTATTTTGCGGAAGCGGGAGCGGATGTTATTCTTGGAAATCATCCCCATGTGCTCCGTGATATAGAGCGTGTGACCCGTGAGGACGGTTCCACCGCATTATGTGCATATTCTCTGGGTAATTTCATATCCGCACAGAGCGTGGGAACGAACCTTATCGGCGGGATACTTGATTTTACTGCGGAAGTGGATGAAGGCGGAAAAACTGAGATATGCGATATTGGCTTCACTCCTATAGTAACACATTATGACAGCGGATATTCGGATGTCCGCCTCTATAAATTCTCGGATTACACACCCGAGCTTGCAAATGCACACGGAGTAAGGTCTAAATCAAAATTCAGCTATGAATACATAGAAGAATATCTTGCTATGCATGGCTTGCTGGAGCTTGATTTAGGATAGCTGGCAGGGACATCCTGCCGTTTACCGAGTCACAAACTAAGACACAAAACAAAAGTACGTTACGCCCGGGTGCAGGGACACCCTGCCTCAGCCTGCTAAAAATTTCTTCCAATAGTGCCGCTGCGGAAAACTCTTTCGCTGCGTTTGTATCTCGGCTCCAGACCCTGACCGGCTTTTTTTGTCCTTCCTGCGATCTCCAGCATACGCTGCCTGAACTCCTGCCGTCTGAGCTGTTTCTGCTTGTATTTTTCCGCACAGAAAATTATCCTTTGAGCAATTCTGTCAGAATATGTATAAACATCCTTGAATTCTACTTTCTGTATAATCTGTCCGCCGTTCTCGTTATACCACCAGAAATCAAAATCCGGGTCGCCGTTTTCACCCTGCTCATAACCCAGCCATTCGCTCTTGCCGTAAAAATAACGTGCCTTGGAGGTTATTATCATCTTGTTCCGTGTGCAGGTAACGTTTTCTATGTCATTCAGATCTATTACCCACAGGTCCTTATAACTGCATAGCTTTCCATTATCCAGACCTGTCCCCGAATAACGGGAAACGATCATTTCGGAATCGAATATTTCAATATATGTGTCACTGCCGTGTCCTCTCAGACTGAGCGTTTCCGCAACACTGACGGTCAGCGTTGCTATGAAGCTGATGACCACTGCGGCATACAGTGCGTAGAATAATACGCGATAAATGGTTATGGGAACATCGGCATCCCTGAGCACTACATTTACGATTATCACCAGAGACAGACCCACTGCTGCAGATGGGAGATTCAGCAGAAATAAAAGCCTTTTGTAGCTTTGTGCAATGCGTTTTTTGTCCGCATGTATCAGCTTGTGCATTATCTGTGCCCCCTCCGTAAAATGTATATTGACAGTGCCATTCAGATTCCTTGCCGCATATCCGTATATGCCGTAACAATATTATAGCAAAATATTAAGATTTTGTACAGTCCCGAGGCTTGAGATTCCCGTATTTTATAGCAATTGCCCAAAAAACAAACTCCGATAGATATAAAATCAACAAGTTTTGCCTCAAACTATTGCAATATCCCGCAGAATTTAGTATAATGTTTATATAACGGCGTTTTGTGAACAGATACCCTGAGTGCAGTTTTCATAAAACACCATAAGACGCATTTTTTCGATAGGAGCCATGTTTCATGCTGAACAAAGAAAAAATAATCCGTGTTGATATATATGATAAAGACGGCAGAAGAGTTCTCTCAACCAATTCGTTCAGCTTTCCCAGAGACTTTTTCAGGATCAAGGGACTGGAACTGGTGGTCATAAAAGGACCTGATCTGCCGCTGCTTACTCACGAGGAAAACATAAAGGTCGTTTTTGAGTACGTAAATGGTACACGTATCCAGTGCCTGACTAAGGTGGATATCAGCACTCACGATCAGTTAAACTTCCATGTTGACGACGGTATCCCTCTTGAGGAACGACGTGCTTCATTCAAGGTCCAGACCAATATAGGTGCACAGATCACATATCTGAAGCGTGCAGAAGAGGAGATAGTGCTGTCAGCCCCCGTCAATGTTTCCATACTGAATATCAATCTTGGCGGCGTGCTGCTGAATACCGATGATATGGAGCTTTTCCCCGAGGATATTATCCGTCTGGAGCTTTTCGACGGGACCCTGAAACTGAATACAACTGTTCTTCGTGTGCAGATGGGTACTGACGGCATAAGAGCAGGCTATGGCTGCTGCTTTAAGAATATCACAAGCGGACAGGAAGAAAAGATAGCACGTTTTATTATGGAATGTCAGCTTGCTGAGCGTGAAAGACGCCGCAAGCTTGGTAAATAAGGTTCTGACCGGATATGAGCATTGTTATAGCTGTTACAAATCAGAAAGGCGGAGTGGGTAAAACCACTACCTGTGCTGCTCTTGCGGGAATATTCAGGGGCAGAGGAAAAAAGGTCCTTGCTGTCGATCTTGACCCTCAGGGTAATCTTTCATTTTCTCTGGGTGCGGATGACAGCGGGTATAATATCCATGATGTTCTGACGGATAAATGCAGTCTCCGTCAGGCAGTAAAGCATACTCACATATGCGATGTGGTAACCTCCAACATTCTCCTTTCGGGAACAGAGCTGGAGCTTACCTGTACAGACAGGGAATTCCGTCTGAAAAAATGCCTGAGCTTAGTGGAGAATGAGTATGATGCAGTTATTATCGACACACCTCCTGCATTATCCATCCTGACGATCAATGCATACACAGCTGCAAATGACCTTATAATACCAATGACAGCGGAGGTATTATCCCTGCAGGGTATCGCACAGGTCAAGGATACTATCCTTGCAGTTAAGAAATATTACAACAAGGGGCTCTGCATAAGAGGCATCCTGCTTACAAGATACAATCCCAAATATCAGCTTTCCGGGGAGGTTGCGGAAATGGCTGAGATAATAGCTGATAAGCTGGGAACAGTTATTCTTGATACAAAAATATCCCAATGCATCGCTGCGGCTGAAGCACCCGCTCATCAGGAAACTCTTACGGTGTATTCCCCCCGCTGCCGAGCATCACGGGAATATATAAAGCTTGCAGAGGAGCTTTATCCTCAGCTTTGCAGATAAATGAGAAGGGCTAATGTGAAAGACGAAAAAAGCGGCAGAAGATCAAACAAGACCCCGCAGCTTATGCGGCTGCTCAACGGTACGGGGGGACCTGTGAATCCTATCCTGGACGAGACCTTCAAGGAGGATATCATAAGGGCGAGAGAAAATCCACGTCCTATGAAGCCCCTCCCGCAGAATGACGGAACAGCCGAGATAAATATAACCTCCGAGCTGATATCCGAATGGCTCCCTGTAGCGATGAAGCGTTTTAATTGCTGTACCTGTGACAGATGCAGTGCGGAAGCTGCCGTAGCTGCATTTGATACCATCAATCCTGTTATCGTAAGGATAAGAAATGACAGCGATCTGAAACGGGCAAGGCATCTTAAGGAGGAAAAAACTCAGTCAGTGCTTATGAGCCTTGTAAGTATATGCGTAAAGCGAAAGGCAATGCCGAAGCATAGCTGACGCTAATGAACAGAATAATCAAAAACACCCTTACAGACCGATGAACTGTAAGGGTGTTACTGTTTGCCGGCAGGCTGAACCTGCACCCGCTCGTTTCGGTGCTTTTGTTTTGTGTCTTAGTTTGTGGCACGGTAACGTTACCGTGCTGCTAACTATGGACGCGGCCGCATCCCCCCCTCGCACCCTTAGGTGCATGATAATCGTCTCATTCAAACAAAACTATTTAGGACAAATAAAAGTGACCCGGTAACAATAAAATCCCGTTACCGAGCCACAAACTAATGATTCAAAACAAAAGCATGAAACGTATGGGTGCAGGCTCAGCCTGCTTTCATGGCAGATTCCACGCATTGGAGCAGCGGTGCCGCAAATGCAAGTGCCATGGCAGCGGCGAGCTGTGCACCGTTAAGTGCAACAGTGCTGAAAACGATCTGCAGAACAGGAAGATATATCGCTCCGAATATAACTGCCACAGATACCATGACCGCAAGTATCAGCTTGATATTATTGAAGTAAGGTACAGTGAAAATGTTCTTCTTTTCCGACTTGCATTCAAATACATGGAACAGCTGGGACATTACAAGGGTCAGCAATGCACCTGTCCTTGCTGTGTCAACTCCGCCGCCTAAACGGAGCATGAATGTAAAGCTTGCAAGACTGCACAGGCATATCAGTATCCCTCTGAATACTATCCGTGTTAATAATCCGTCCGAAAAGAAGCTTTCGTCCGATCTCCGGGGCGGTTTTTTCATGCAGTCGGGGTCACACGGCTCAACACCCAGTGCAACTGCAGGAAGTCCGTCTGTTACAAGGTTGACAAGGAGTATCTGAGCGGGGAGCAGTACCATGGGCATTCCCATGATTATTCCGGCAAACATGGTAAGAACCTCGCCGATGTTGCAGGCTAAAAGATAACGGACAAACTTGCGGATATTTGCATATATCCCTCTGCCCTGCTCAACTGCATTGACAAGTGTAGCAAAATTATCATCCAGCAGGACCATATCAGCCGCCTGACGGGTCACATCCGTACCTGTGATACCCATTGCAACGCCTATATCGGCTTCCTTTACCGCAGGAGCATCGTTCACTCCGTCACCTGTCATTGTAACAATGTGCTTGTTTCGTTTGAAGGCTCTGACTATCCGAAGCTTGTCGGCAGGGGATACCCGTGCAAATACCGATGTGCTTTCACATACAGCCGCAAGCTGTTCATCTGTCATCATGGCGAGGTCATCGCCTGTGAGTACGCCGTTATCACCTGTCAGTATTCCTGCCTGACGGGCAACTGCGGCAGCTGTGTTTTTGTGATCTCCCGTTATCATTACCGTGCGAATTTTTGCTTCACGGCAAAGGCGGACAGCTCTCTTTGCCTCCTCACGGGGCGGGTCAGACATTCCCATCAGTCCCAGGAATACCATATTCCCCTTAAGTTCGCTGCTGTCTGCGTCGGTGATATCGGGAATATACGCAAATGCAAGAACACGCAGTGCGTCTGAGGACATTTTATCGCAGACCTCGTTTATCCGTCTTCGCCCTGCAGAGGTGAGCTTTTCGGCACCGTTTTCCGTGAGTATCCTATTGCATTTTGACAGGATAACATCAGCAGCACCCTTTGTGTATGCGTATTTTCTTCCGCCGCATCGGCATATGACGGTCATGCAGCGGCTCTCGCTCTCAAATGGTATCTCGTCAAGTCTCACGTATGCCATTCGCTCAGCATTGTGGGACATACCTGCTTTTGCTGCTGCAATAAGCAATGCGGTCTCGGTAGGGTCTCCCGCAGTTTCCCATACTGTGCCTGATTCGTCGGGGGCAATATCTGCATTGGAGCAAAGTGTTCCGCAGCGGAGCAGCTCGGCAAGAACAGGGCTGTGCATAACGGTAACAGCACTTTCGGGGGAGTCCGATAAGGTTATGCTTCCCGATATCCTGTACCCCGACCCCCCTGCCTGATATTCTCCTTGAGAGGTGTACAGGCGGCAGACTGTCATTTTGTTTTCGGTGATCGTTCCCGTCTTGTCGGTGCAGATAACGGATGCACAGCCAAGGGTCTCAACGGAATGAAGCTTATGAACAAGAGCATTCTGCTTAAGCATTCGGTTTACAGCCAGTGCAAGAGCGATAGTAACCGTTGCGGGAAGCCCCTCGGGGATAGCTGCAATAGCAATGGTGATTCCTGTCATGAGCATATCAAAAACAGGCTCGCCTTTGAGGATGCCTGCCCCGGATACTATGATGCAGACAGCAATGCAGATGACGGCAACGACCTTGCCAAGCTCGCCCAGACGCTTCTGGAGAGGAGTTTCCTCCTGTTCGATATCCGTGAGCATATCGGATATCTTACCCATCTGAGCATTAATGCCGGTTGCGATAACTCGTCCCTCAGCTGTACCCTTTGTGATAATAGTACCGCTGTACAGGATGTTGCTTTTGCCAAGGGAATTGTCCTCATCCGAAGTGTTTCCGCAGGACTTTGCCACAGGTACTGATTCACCTGTTAGTATGCTTTCCTCCGCCATAACGCCCTTTGAGCGGATCAGAACCACATCTGCAGGGACCTTGTCGCCTGCTTCCATGGAAATAATATCCCCGGGGACAAGCTCTGCAGCTTCCATAACGGTCATGTGACCATCACGATAGACACGTGCAGTAGGAGCGGTCATGTTTTTCAGTGCCAGGAGAGTTTTTTCGGTGCGGTATTCCTGTACAAAGCCAAGGATAGCGTTGACAGCAACTATGATTATGATGGTAACTGCGTCGGTGATCTCTCCGAGAAAAAATGATACTACCGTTGCCGCCAGAAGTATCATTACCATTATGTCCTTGAACTGACTCAGGAATATTTTCAATGGACGGGCTTTTTTCTCTGCCGCAAGAGCATTTCTGCCATACTTTTTCAGACGTTCCTCAGCTTCTGCGGAAGTCAGACCGATATCGGGTCTTTTTTTATTATCGGTTGATACGGCAGAGCCGTACTCTCTTTCCAGAATGCTTTTATCCTGCATATGCTTCTCCTTTTCATCCCATGGGAAATCTGTATGATCTCTAATACTAATAACCATTTGTTCTATGGATAAATACGGTGGATAGAATACGACGGTGTCAAGGGAGTTTGACGCAGAGTGGGCGTATTATAGCCGTCGTATTTTATCCATAGGTTAAACGGTTATTAGTATAATATAAATATCCGGTGAAATATCACTTTTGTAAAAGTATATGATGCATCAGAGGGATAATATGAACGCAGATAGCGGTAAAATATTCCGGACATGGTTATTTTTGCGGACATAGCCTCATATCCTTTAACAGATGCAAGGTTATACTGTATAGGCTGATTGCAGATCAGTATTAATACATGGAAAGGATGAACGTTATGGATCGTAACAGCAGAAACGAAAGGAGCCGCAGGAAATCCAAAGGGATTTTTCTTGGGGTAGTTCTTATAATTCTTGGAGCAATGGCACTTTGGCTGCTTGCCGCAAAGGATGAAGCGGAGGCGGACAAAATGTTTACCTTTGAATCCAATTCGGAAAGGGTTCGTTTTCTCAATCGTCAGGGCTACATCGTTGAGCCTGATCCTGAGACACAGGATGTTACTATCCCGGCAGTTTTTGATGAAAAATACACGGAATACAATCAGCTCCAGCTGGATCAGGGGTTTGATCTGGAGCCATATGCGGGAAAGGACGCAGTTTTGTATACATATAAGGTGCTGAACTATCCCGATTACCCCGAAAATATCACAGCAAATCTTCTTTTTGACGATCACAGGCTTATCGGAGCCGATATTTCCTATAATGATGCGGAAAACGGATTTACAAGGGCACTGATAACCTCGCCTGTTGAGATCACTCCCTCAGAAACAGATGAAAGCGTCAGCGAGACCGAAACAGGTACATCCCAAGAGGAGGCTGCTATGACAGAGCCTGTCACAGAAACCGTTACGGAAGCTGTTACCGAACCGGTCACATCCGGAAGTGAAGCAGTGACCACAACTGTCACTTCTGCCGGGATAACTCGTACCTCACGGGAAAGGGACACATCGGCAGTTACTTCCGAAGCCGAGACAACAGTTACAACAGTTCCATCGGAAACAAGATAAAAAAGGCACTGCAGATCGTTTGCTCTGCAGTGCCTTTAGTGTTATTTGTTATTAGTATAGGTACTATGATTACTTTCTCTTGGAAACAACCATAGCTGCTGCTGCTGCAACCATTACAACTGCGATAGAAGCTGCTGCTGTGTTGCCTGTTGTAGCTGCTGTAGTTGTGGAGTCGGATGCGGGAGCTGCTGTATTCTCAACAGCAGTATCCTCGGCTGCTGTGTCCTCAGCAGTATCTTCAGCTGCTGTATCTTCTTCAGCTGTATCCTCAGCGGCTGTGTCTTCTTCAGCTGCTGCACTTCCGCCGAGACCGGAAATTGTGAAGTTTACTTCGAATGTGTTTACAGGGCCGCCGTAAGAGAAGCTGCTGTCAGAAGCGTTATCAAAGGGGCAGGCATCAGCTGTAACGAATGTATCAGCCCAGCCGTTGATGAAGCAAACATCGAATACGCCGCCGTTTCCGACTACCTCGTACTCTGTCTTTGTAAGACCGAGAGCCTTGCCGTTAACTGTGATGGAGTTTACAGTAAGTGTAACATCAGCGAAGGACTCAGGAGCCTTAGCTGCGTTTACATCCTTGATGTAGAGAGTTATGTAGTTTTCCTCTCCGCCTGCATCGAGAGACATTGTGTAGTCGCCGTCAGCACTGATTTCGAGAGCCTCGGACTCGTAAAGAGTCCAGCTGTTTGTGTTCTGAGAATAGAGCTTAACTGTTTCGGAATCAGCTGCACTTACAGAGAGGGAAGATACAGCCATTGTTGATACTGCGAGAGCTGCTGCTGCAACAGCAGAAAAGATCTTAGAAATTTTCATGATGATTATCCTCCTTGATTTTTACCTAAATGTAATCGGATACATTTATTTATAATACAATTATACCATATAACAGAGACTTTGACTATATACAAATTGCACAAATAAAAGTGACATAATTGCATATCTCCATGGGATTTATCTGATTTCTGCAGTCATACTTTTCTATTATTAAGCATATTATTAGGGAAAACCGGATACTGATTCTGAATCAACCTATAGGACGATTTGGACTTATACTAACAACCATTTGTTCTGTGGATAAAGACGGTGGATAGAATGCGTCCTGTCAAGGGAGTCTGACGCAGAGTGGACATATTATAGCCGCCGTATGTTATCCATAGGTTAAATGGTTATTGGTATTAGTATATCGCTGCGATCAATATCAATATGAAAGGCGGTCTTTTATGAATACACCTGAAAAACCCGTAAAAAAATTCACAGGAATGGACTCTTCACCTTACCCCGAGATCCGTGTGGAGAGTGAAAACAAAGCTCTTGCGTCACGTATCTCAGAGCTTTATGCAGGAAAGGATTCCGAGCTTACCGCTATATCCCGCTATGTATATCAGAGCATCATTTTTAAAGATACATATGCCGAGTTTGCGGAAATTTTCTTAACTATCGCACGGGCTGAGATGCATCATCTTCATATGCTGGGCAGACTTGTTTTCCTTCTTGGCGGAGACCCGGTTTTCTGTACGGAACACAGGGGAAAATCAGCCTGCTGGAACGGTGAGTATTCTGTCTCACCACGGGATATAGCTGCCGCTGTTGTGACGGATCTCAGCGATGAGCAGAAGGCGTATGCTTCGTATATTTCTCTTGCAAGACAGGCAGGTGACAAGTACGTATTTGCAGTCCTGACCCGTATTGCACTGGATGAAATGATTCATGCAGCTGCATTGAGATCTATTCTTGCAAAGCTCCGGCAGGCAGGCTGAGCCTGCCCTGCAAAAAATCGGCATGACCATTATAGCCATGCCGATGAAAATATATAGATGATATTATCTGCAGAAATTACTTTCTGTTGTCGAACATATCGAAGAGATCCTTGTAATCATCATTTGTGAATGGAGAAGTAACTACAGGCTTTACGGGAGCAGCTGCACCTGCGGATTCTGTAGGTGATACTGTGCTGACCTTTTCAACAGAAGGCTCAGCAACAGGTGCGAAATTGTCGTCGGAGAAATCGGAAGCGATAACTGTGAGGTTCAGTTCATCCTCAAGTGTATCGTCGATATAAGTACCGAAGATCATGTTTACATCGGGGTCAGCTGCTTCGGAGATAAGTCTTGTAGCAGTATTTACCTCGGATGCACGAACGTTGGGAGACATAACAACATTGATGAGCAGTCTCTTTGCACCGGAAATGGATGTTTCCAGGAGAGGGCTGGAGATGACCTGCTTAGCAGCCTCCTGAGCCTTATCCTTGCCTACGCCGTGACCGATAGCCATGTGAGCGTAGCCTGCGTCCTTCATTGTGGATTCAACATCGGCAAAGTCAAGGTTCATATCGCCTGTAACTGTGATAAGCTCAGCGATGGACTTAACGCCGACTCTCAGGATGTTATCAGCAAGACCGAATGCCTCAGCCATTGTAAGATCATCGTCAGCACTGAGCAGACGCTCGTTGGGGACAACGATAAGGGAGTCAACATGCTTTCTCAGTTCAGCGATTCCTGCCTCTGCCTGACGCATCTTAGCTTCTCTTTCAAAAACGAAGGGCTTTGTCACCACAGCAACTGTGAGGATACCCATTTCCTTTGCGATCTGTGCAACAACGGGAGCAGCACCTGTACCTGTTCCGCCGCCCATGCCGGCAGCAACGAATACCATGTTGGCGTCCTTGATAGCCTCAGCGATCTCGTCATGGTTTTCCTCTGCGGAGCGGGCACCGATCTCAGGCTTAGCACCTGCACCTCTGCCTCCTGTGAGCTTGACGCCGATCTGTATCTTGGAGATCTTTTCGGAGCCTGTGCCCTTCTGTCCTGCAGCTCTGAGAGCCTTGACATCGGTATTAACATAAACGTACTCAACGTCCTTGATTCCGGTTTCAACCATGCGGTTCACAGCGTTTCCGCCGCCGCCGCCTACGCCGATAACCTTTATAACTTCCGAAGCGGGATTAAGAAAATCATCCAGCTGATTATCAACAGCAATTCCTTCTATAGCCATTTTACTTCCTCCTATTTTTATATATATGTAAAGAGAATTATCCAATTATATATACAACAGCTATTATAACATATCTTTTAAACTATTTCAAGTCTTTTATTTAAAAATTTGCATAAGCGACAATTTTTCCCGGTGCTGATAAATCAGTATTAGAAAAATCTATAAAAAGCTATTCCATAATGGGTTCCATAGCAGTTGTACCCGTATTATTATCCTCGGTATCCTCTTCCTCGGGTTCAATACCCTGTTCTGCAAGCTCAGCAGCCTCAATAGCAGCCATGTTGTCTCTGAATACCTGTTCGTTTCTTTCAATAACACCGCTGTCAAGGAAGGAAGCACCGCTGGAATCGGAAAGAATGGTAAGCACACCCGATGTTTTATCTCCGATCTTCTTTTCGATTATCATCTCGGAAAAGTTCAGCTTATAGTCGATATCGTTGATGCTTCCAAGCTCTACAGTAATTCGGTCATCATAAAGCATCCTGATATTTCCGCTGTCGGTCAGGTCAAGATTGGTGATCTTTTCCGAGTCCCGTGTTTCAAGAGTATCAAGGAGCTTGTAGACGGAATTGGTTTTGACTTCATTGAGAGAGGCAAAATTTTCACCCGGGATAAGTGCTATATCCGGTTCCGTTCCGAAAAAGCTGATAAGACCTGCTCTGGGTTCATCCAGACGGTCAAGTATCTTGCCGCCCTTACTGATAAGCAGCGTGGAATTATCTGTAACAAAATTTGCCTGAGGAACACTTGCGGTAACGTTTATTTTAAGCTTGTGAGGGAATGAACGGCTGATCTTTACCTCTTCAATGTAAACCAGCTGCTTAAGAATATCCTCTGCACATTTGTCTGTGTTCAGCATGATAATATTGCTTTCGGGAGTAACTCCGCTTGCAGTGATTATCTCCTCTGCAGTGTAATAGGATGCACCCGATACCTCAACAGTGGTAACGTTGAAAAGTGCCGATACGCAGAAAATTACGCCTATTAAAAAGAGAACAATAAATAAAGCAGCATTTCCCGCACCGCTTTTTTTGGAGGAAGGTCTTCTCGGGGAAGAACGTGCTGTATCGGATGAGTAGGACATTTTTTTCATTCCTTTCACATTGAACTGACCATCATATCTCTAAAGAGTTTTTCTTGAAGCCTTTGCTCCCACGGCGGTAAGCACTGCTTCAATGCTTTCGTAGCCTCTGTCGATAAATTCCGTGCCGGATATCTCCGTTGTGCCGTCCGCACCCAGAGCCGCACAGATGATAGCTGCACCGCCCCGAAGATCGGGTGCTGTTGTTTTCGCACCGTAAAGAGTTGCAACACCCTTTACAACAGCAACCTTTCCCTCCGTGCGTATATCAGCACCCATTCTTATGAGGCTGTCTGCATGACGGTATCTGTTTTCAAAGATATTTTCCACAAAAACGGTAGTTCCCGAAGCAGTGCACAGGGGAGCCATAACGATGGCCTGCATATCTGTGGGAAAGCCGGGATAAACCATAGTTCTTATTGTGTCAACCGATGAGAGCCGTCCGCGGCGGTGAATGTAAACGCTGGAGCCGAAGCTTCGCACGTAGCATCCCATCTGCTCAAAAACAGGGAATACCGCATCAAGATGCAATGGATTGCAGTCTGTAAGCAGCAGCTCTCCTCCCGCACAAGCCGCAAATGACATATATGTAGCCGCAGCTATCCTGTCGGGGATTATCCTGAATGGGATATCTTCGGGAGGGACAAGGGTCTTTCCGCCGCGGATGATTATCCTTCCCGAGCCGTCCCCTGTCACATCTGCACCGCAGAACCGCATAAAATCCGCCAGACAGCATATCTCAGGCTCTCTTGCGGCATTGGAAATAATGGTTTCGCCTTCTGCACCTGCAGCCGCCAGCATAATGTTCTCCGTTGCACCTACCGAGGGAAATGACAGCTGTATCTTGCAGCCTGTCAGACCCTCGGGAGCGGAGCATTCAAGCTGTCCGTGCTCCTCGGTTATGACAGCACCCATTTTCCGCAGTGCGGAGATGTGCATATCGATAGGTCTGGGACCAAGGTCGCAGCCTCCGGGATAGCAGACTGTGCATCTGCCGTTCCTGCCAAGGAGAGCACCCATGAAAATAATGGATGACCTCATTTCCCGCATAAGCTCATCGGAGATAACGCAGCTTTCGGGGATACCGGCTGGGTCAATGATAAATGTGTTTCTTTCGGAGCGTGTTTTTGCTCCGATGCTGTTGAGTATCCGTGCAGCACAGTAGCAGTCGGATATCATAGGGCAGTTTTCAAGCACGGCAGTCCCTTTGCAGAGCACCGCAGCCGCCATTACAGGGAGTACGGCATTTTTCGCACCCTGGGTTTTCAGCTCACCGTGTATTTCTTTCCCGCCCTCTATCAACAGCTTCTGCATATCCCGACGCTCCTTTATGGAAGATATATTCCATAATATGCGGAGCGGAGAAAAGTGTGATTCAGAACCCGTCTTTACAAGAAATGTGTGCATATGCTTGTGAAGACGGGTTCTCAGGACAGGATCACTTCTTCAGCAGATCCTCGATAACTGCATAGATCCTGTCGGGAGTATCGGTAATGCACTGATCGGCAGCTTTCTTTGCAAGCTCTGTGAGCTTTTCGGGGTTCTCGTAAAAGTCCTTGACCTTTTCTATGAGCAGCTCGCTTGTAAGATCCTTCTGCTCGATAACTATAGCTGCTCCTGCCTTGCCCAGGACCATGGCGTTGTGATACTGATGATTGCCCGCAACGACAGGCGAGGGGATAAGTATGGATGCACGTCCCATAGCTTCAAGCTCGCTTATGGCTGATGCACCGCTTCTGCAGATGATAAGGTCAGCTGCGGCCGTGCATACTGCCATATTATTTATGTATTCACGGATATCCAGACGTGAATCATTTCTGAAATCCACACCCAGCTCATCCAGCTTTTTTTCAAATGAATCGTGACCCATCCTGCCGTAGCTGTGGATGTGGTTCACCTTGATATCGTTTTTTTTCTCCCAGGCGATAAGGTCGGCGGCGGATTCATTTACCGCACCTGCACCGAGACTTCCGCCCCAAGAAAGGATAGTGAGACTGTTGTCGAAGCCAAGCTGCTTCTTAGCCTCCTCACGGGTCAGTGAGCCTGCGGCAAAGCCTTTGCGGACAGGCAGACCTGTTATGGTGCATCTGATGCTTTTATCAAGATATTCCTTAGCCTCTTCCATTGTAAGCATAACGGCACCTGCCCTTTTGGCAAGCAGCCTTGTGGTAACTCCGGGATAAGCGTTCTGCTCGTGGATAGCTGTGGGAATACCCATTCTCTGTGCTTCAAGGACGATAGGACCGCTTACATATCCCCCTGTACCGATAACAATATCGGGCTTGAATTCCCTGATTATCTGTCTTGCACGGTGTCCCGCAGTGGTAAGATATGCGGCAGCTCTGATGTTGCGTCCCACGTTCTTAACGCTGAGCTTACGCTGGAAACCGCTTACCTTGATAGGAGAAAAGGGCAGACCCTCCATAGGGACGAGCCTTGCCTCCATGCCGTTGGGAGTTCCTGCGTACATGAACTCTGCCTCGGGACAGCGTTCCTTTATGATAGAAGCGATGGCGAGAGCAGGATTGATATGACCTGCTGTTCCTCCGCCTGCAAGTAATACTCTCATTTACCGATCCGTCCTTTCCCGGTTTGAAGCTTTATTTTCCGGAACTTTTTTAGCAGATGCGTCATCTGCGTCCCGTGTATTCTTGTTTGGTATTGATTCCCTTGATACGCTCAGTATGATGCCCATTTCCGCCAGCTGAATAACAAGAGCCGTACCTCCGTAGCTGAAAAACGGCAGGGAGATACCTGTGTTGGGGAATGCGTTGGTTACAACGGCAATGTTCAGCAGAGCCTGCAGACCTATCTGGAATGTGATGCCTGCAGCAAGGAGCATACCGTATTTATCGGGAGAATTCGACGCAATGGAAAAACCTCTGAGGATAAGCAGCAGGAAAAGTATGATAACAACCGTAGCTCCGACCAATCCCAGCTCCTCGCATACGATGGCGAAAACGAAGTCGTTCTGTGAAGCGGGGAGATAGAGGAATTTCTGACGGGAGTTGCCCAGACCCAGACCAAAGGTGCCTCCCGAGCCTATGGCTATCAGCGAGTTTGTGGTCTGCCATGCGTCGTTTGTGTTCACGTCCGGAGAGAAGGGGTCCATCCATACGTTGATACGTGTGAACAGGTAATCCATATTCATGATCTTGGACATTGCCAATGCCGCCAGAAGTCCTACTCCGGCACAGGCGACAACTATTACGAAGAACTTCATTTTGTCCATTCCGCTGATAAACAGCAGGAAAAGACCGATGCATCCGATGATTAGCATACCGGAGATGTGTCTCTGTGCCGCAAGCAGACCCTCAAGTCCGCCAAGTATCAGAACGTGTATGAGAATAAAGGTATTGTTATTGATAAGTGATTTTCCCCGGGATATTGTGTAAGCAAAGAACATTATCAGTGCCAGCTTGAGTATCTCCGAGGGCTGGAACTGGAAAGAGCCTACCTCGATCCAACGCTTAGCGTCCTCCGTAGAGAGGGAGTGCTTTGAGAACAGTGCCATGAGCATGAGGACAACGCTGCCGATACCTGCAGCATAGGTGATGAATTTACTGCCCAGCCAGTGATAATCGAAGAGGGTAAAGAAGATCAGTACGACTATTCCGATAGCTGCCTTCTGGAGCTGCTGCGTGAAGAAATAATCGGGAGGGAGATCCTTGTTGATGGCCCATGCATAGCTTGCGGAGTACATCATGATAATGCCTATTACCAGCAGTATCATTATGATGATAAGGAAAGTAACGTCGATCTCGCCTCTTCTGAAGCAGGATACTACCGCATTCCACAGGGGATTCGGCTGCTTGTTCTTTTTCTGCTGACCGTTTCTTTGGTTTCGGGCATTTCCGGAGCTGTGCTGATCACGAACAGCCCGGGAGCTCTGGGGGGGACGAGAACCGTTTTGCCCCGCTCCCCGCTGTGATGACGGAGCAGTCCGCTTTTTCGGCTGAGGGGCCTGTCTGCTTCTGCTTCTGTTATCTGAAGGCATAGCTTTCTTTCCTTTCTTAGACTCGTTCAAAAAGAACTGTTATTTCAGAAATGCGTTAAACAGCACATTTCCGAGAATACCCGCAATAAGAGCTGCTGAGGAAAAGGTGATAACGATCTTGTATTCGGAAAATCCGCACATCTCAAAGTGATGGTGGATAGGGGACATTTTGAAGATACGCTTGCCCGTTGTCTTGAAGCTGATTACCTGGAGCACAACGGAAAGTGCCTCGCAGACATAGATAAGAGCCATAAGTGCAAGGAGCAGGTGCTGATGAGTGATGAAGCCCATAGCAACAACGCATCCGCCAAGGAACATGGAGCCTGTGTCACCCATGAAGACCTTTGCCGGGTGGAGGTTCCATACGAGGAAGCCCATGCATCCTCCCGCAAGAGCGGCGGCAAAAATAGAGTATTCCCACAGTCCCATGGAAGCGAATATCATCAGATAGCATACGCAGAAAACAACAGTGACTGTTCCGCAGAGTCCGTCGATGCCATCGGTGAGATTAACTGCGTTTGTGAGAAAGATGATGTAAAGTATCATCAGAATGTAGTAGAATATGCCGAAATCCACTTCTCCCGCAAAGGGAATGGTGATCTTTGTGGATGTGTCCCCCAGGATGTACAGTACATACAGGAACAGAGCCGAGAATACCAGCTGCATAGCCATTTTCTGCTTGGGGCGAAGTCCCAGGTTCTGCTTTTTGACAGCCTTGATGTAATCGTCAAGGAAGCCGATGAAGCTGTTGCATAAGGCAAATACCAATCCCGTGATAAGCTTCAGCAATCCGTTGGTATCGGGCTGAACCGTCAGCTCAGATGAAGTGAATCGGTATATGGCATAGCATGCGGCACAGGAAATTATGGTTCCGATAATGAACATAAATCCGCCCATGAGAGGGGTACCGTTCTTGCTTTTGTGCCATGCAGGACCTTTTTCGTATATAGTCTGCCCGAAATGCAGCTTTTTTAACAGGGGAATGAGAAATAATCCCACAGATGCTGCCAGTGCAAATGATATGAACGCTGCCAGCAGGTTTATCCAGAAAGGCATTTTTATCAGCTCCGTTTACTCAAAATATGCGGATATAACATCCTCCATGTGCATACCTCTGCTTGCTTTGAAAAGCAGGATATCGCCGGGTGTAAGGTTCTGCTTCATGAAATTCACCGCTTCGTCCTTGTCATGAGCGGCAAAGGTCATTACTCCCATTGAAGCAGCCTTTGCCGAGATATTTTCCGCAAGGGTTCCCAGGGTGATGACCATATCTACCCCTTTGGATGCGGCGTACTCGCCTACCTCGGCATGAAGACGGGGAGATGTGTCCCCAAGCTCCAACATATCTCCGAGGATGCATACACGTCTGCCGCCCTCGGCGGGTGTTGTGTCGCAGAGAACATCTATGGCAGCTCTCATTGAAACGGGAGCAGCGTTGTAGCAGTCAACGATCATCCTCTGACCGTTACGCTCCTCAATATGCTGTCTCAGTCCGTCAGGATGGAATGAACTGAGCATAGCACAGACGCTTACAGGGTCGCAGCCTGTCTCCATTGCCGCAGCAAATGCGATAACTGCGTCAAGTGCATTATGCCTGCCCATGCAGGGGAGCATTGTGGGATAACGGTCATTTCCGCAGCAGATGTCGAAATACAGGCATCCGTTCCTTGTGACGATGTTTTCTCCTCTGTAATCGCAGTCCATGTTCACGATGCCGCAGGTGATTATTTTTCTGGTACCGTCATCGGTTTTCAGCCGGATAAGCATATCATCATCACCGTTTATTATAAGCGGAGCGGTGCAGCTTGCACCGGTGAGTATCTCAAGCTTTGCTTTCATGATATTTTCCCGTGAGCCGAGATTCTCCATATGTGATTCGCCGATATTTGTTATGATGCAAAGATCGGGAAGGCTGGTCTTTGAAAGACGCTCGATCTCACCTGCATGGGACATTCCCATTTCGATAACAGCTGCCGTATTATGAGCTGCAAGCCTGAGCAGAGTGAAGGGCATACCGACCTCATTATTAAGATTTCCCTGTGTCTTCAGTACGTTGAAACGGGTGGAAAGAGCAAGGGCGGTCAGCTCCTTGGTGGTAGTCTTTCCTACGCTGCCTGTGATTCCCACAAGGGGAATGCTGAATCTGCTTCGGTAGCCCCTTGCCAGATCAAGAAGAGCCTTGGAGGTGTCACGTGCAACGATGCAGGGTATGCCCGGAACGGGACGTGAGGTTATGGCAGCAATGGCACCCTTTTTTACGGCTTCCTCAACGAAATCGTGTCCGTCGAAGCGTTCGCCCTTGAGAGCGATGAAAATACTTCCCAGACGGATGCTTCTTGTGTCGCTTGATATCATTACAGCGGGTACCGCCTTATCGGGGTCGGAGACCATATAAAGGCTTCCGCCGATGAACTTTGCGATATCCTTAATGGAGAGGGAGGGCGGGAAATTGACCGGCTGAGGGCGGATATCGGGAACAGCCTTAAGTGCCTCAGCAGCGATCTCACGTTCATCAAAGTGAATATGCTCACCGCCTGCCAGTATCTGATAATCCTCGTGACCCTTTCCTGCCAGAACAACGATATCCCCTGCTGCTGCTATTCTTACTGCATGGAAAATTGCTTCCTTTCTGTCGGTGATGCGGTCATAGGGGACAGCAGTGCCTTCAATGCCTGTAAGTATCTCGTCAATGATAGCGTCGGGGTCCTCATTTCTTGGGTTATCCGAGGTTATGATAAGATAATCGGAATATTTAGCCGCTGCCGCCGCCATAAGGGGGCGTTTTGTTCTGTCACGGTCTCCTCCGCAGCCGAACAGGCAGATAAGCCTGCCCTCGGCACTTTCCTTTATGATCGGGAGCATATTTTCAAGTGCGTCGGGGGAATGGGCGTAGTCGCAGATAATGGTAAAATCCCTGCCTGTAGGGATAACCTCGCATCTGCCTCTTACTCCGGGGAATTTGGACAGAGCGATGTGTATCTGCTTGATCTGCAGTCCCAGCTTTATGCAGATTGCGATCGCGGCCAGGGAATTGCTGATATTGAAGCTTCCCGGCATGGGGAGAGTAACGGGAGCCTTTATGCCCTGTGCGTTGAAAAGGAAGCTTGATGAGATGCCCTTGGAGGTGATCTGGGATGCATAAACCGATGCATTTCCTTCGCTGCCCAAGGAGAATTTCTCGCAGCTTATCTCACTGTATAGACGCTTTCCGTATTCATCATCAGTGTTAATGAAAGCAGTCTCGCAGTGATCGGTGAAAAGCTTCTTCTTTGCCAGATAGTAGTTTTCCATCGTCTTGTGGTAATCGAGATGATCCTGAGTGAGGTTGGTGAATACAGCCGCCTTGAATTTAGCGGGACCTATCCTGTTCTGCTCCAGAGCGAAGGAGGATACCTCCATAACAACGTGTGAGCAGCCGGAAGCAGCCATTTTCGCAAAAATGCTGTACAGCTCAAAAACCTTGGGGGTGGTGGGAGTGGAATCATCACGGGGAATGGGAGTGTTTCCTATAAGAGCACCCGTTGTGCCGATAAATCCCGTTTTAACACGGTTTTCCGTAAGAATGTAATGTATCATGGAGGCTGTGGTAGTCTTGCCGTTAGTGCCTGTTACACCGATAAGCTTCAGATGTCTTTCGGGATTGCCGAACCATCTTGCACACATGATCCCGTAGAAGCTGCGTGTATCCTTCACGATGATCTGTCTGTCGCCAAGCTTCAGGTCATGGCTGCATACCACAAGAGCAGCACCTGCCCTGAGCATATCTTCGGCAGCTGTATGTCCGTCAAAGCTTGCACCCTTGATGCAGAAGAAAATATATCCTTCCCTGACGTTACGGGTGTCGTCGGTAAGTCCCTTTATTTCCATATTTTTGCCCTTGTATGATATCTCCGATGCGGGTATCTCGGCGAGCAGGTCACTAAGCTTCATAAAAGTCAAATCCTTTCCTGAGGGTGCGTCAGCCCTCGTCCTTTACAACAAATGTAACTTCAACAACTGTTCCCACAGGAACGATGGCACCCTCCTGATAATTCTGGGTGTAGGAAACAGCACCTGCATGGCTGCTGGCACCGTCGCCTGCCTTAAAGTTCAGATCGGCCTGAGTAAGCAGATAATTAACGTCTGAAAGGGAGCGTCCCTTTACGTTCGGCACGGTGGTATATTGGGTCTCATAATCCTCCTCAGTGTAGAGTATGACCTTTCCGTTTCTGGGGATAGAGCTGGATTTAGAGGGGACCTGAGCCACAACGTCATGTCCCTCGCCGATTATCATGTACTGCAGGTCAAGATTGGTAAGTGTCTCGATAGCTACCTCAACATCCGTGCCCTCAACGGAGGGAACTGTTACGTCAAGCTCAGCAAGCTCACTGGAGGTGTACTCGGGGTAATATCCCAGATAAGGGAGAGCATCCTTGAATACTGCGGATACAACAGGTGCAGCGACCATGCTTCCGTAGTAAACGTGAGAGCCGTTCTGGTCACGTCCCTGAGGCTCATCCACCATGCACAGCATGATGATCTCGGGGTCATCGGCGGGAGCAAAGCCCACGTAGGATGATACATAAAGGTTGTCGGAGCCTGTAATGCTGTTCTGGAACAGCTTCTGGGATGTACCCGACTTTCCGCCGATGCGGTAGCCCTTTATGTAAGCGTTTGAACCGCCCTTGTTGTTGACAACGTCCTCCAGCACCTGACGCATCTGAGCGGAGGTCTCCTCGGAGATCACCTGACGGCGTACTGTTCTGTCCATTGTCTTTATAACGTTTCCGTTCACGTCAACTATCTTGCTGCATACATAGGGCTGAAGCAGATATCCGCCGTTTATAACGGCAGCATATGCGGTTATCATCTGCATGGGAGTAACGGTATTTGACTGACCGAAGGAGCAGGATGCCAGCTCAACGGGTCCCATGTTTTCCTCGGTGTAGAAAAGTCCCTGTGCTTCGCCGGGAAGGTCAATGCCCGTAGGCTCGGTAAAGCCGTAAGCCTTGAAATACTGACAGAATTTTGAGATGCCAAGCCGCTGACCTATCTGGATAAATGCAGGGTTGCAGGAGTTGGTCATGGCGGTAGTAAAGTCCTGTGTGCCGTGGGAGCCTGCCGCCCAGCAGTTTATGGGCTTTTCATAGCCCGGGATGAATACCGAATGGTTACAGGTAAAGGTGGAATTAAGGTCAATGACCTTTTCTTCGAGAGCGGAGGAGCCTGTTATGACCTTGAATACGGAGCCCGGCTCATAAAGCTCGGTAATAGCCTTGTTTTTCCACTGTTTCTCACGGAGCTCGGCATACTTTGCGTTGTAAGCCTCTTCTTCCTCCTCAGTCATTTCCTCCGATGTCATTTCCGTAAGGATATTCTGATCCTTGGAGGAATAGATGGAGTTTCTGTCGTTAAGGTCGAATCCCGGGGAGCTTGCCATTGCAAGGATAGCACCGGTCTTTGCGTCCATGATGATAGCACATGCACGGTTATCAACATCATTTTCCTCAACGCACTTTGCAAGCTCACGCTCAACGTAATACTGCAGGGTAGAGTCGATTGTAAGATAAACGGAGCTTCCGTCCTGAGATGCGTAGACCTTGTCGTTTTTGTAGGGCATCTCATTTCCACGTGCGTCAGTAGCGGAGATTATCTTTCCGTCAACGCCCGAAAGATAATCGTTGTAATATGCTTCTATGCCGTAAATGCCGTCACCGTCGTAATTGGTGAAGCCGATAACTGCTGCAGCAAGGTCAGCCTGAGGATAATAACGCTTGGTGTCCTCCTCAGTGTAGATAACATTATTGGCAAGCTTATCATCGGAGGCTCTTGAAAGGATGATCCGTGCTTTGTCCTTTTCGACCTTGGAAGCGATCTTTATCCAGCTGGGAGCACCGTTTTCGTAATTCTTGGTGAAATGCTCATATATCTCATCATAAGTCACATCGGACAGCTCTTCGCTGAGTATCTTAGCGGCTGCATCTATCTGGTATTCACGCTGTGTTTTGCCGCTGTATTCGGGGAGGCGTTCCTCGTTATCGGTATTCCTGTTCATGTCAGCGGGGCTGATGATGATGGAGTACACTGTAGCGGACTGAGCAAGTATCTTGCCGTTCTTGTCAAATATGGAGCCTCTGTTGGCATTTACCGTGGTGCTGGAGAACTGCTTGTCATTTGCCATGGCGGAGTATTTGCTGTGGTCCAGAACGGAGACCTTGTAAAGTGTTGAGTAAACATATCCCGCAAATATCAGCAGTACACCCAGGACGAAGATATTCATGCGGTTTTTCATTTTAGGCGTAGGGCGTGTTGTACGTGATGACGGCATCTGCATTTCCTTTCTCCGGGAACGTTCCGGGAATTATGGGCAGGAAGATTGCAAGAACGCATGCCCGCCAATAACGGCAGTCATGCGTTGCAACTTCTTTATAATAATTATTTTATTAACCCTTAAGGTATTCCACAAATTTATTAAAAGCGTTTTTGATAGCTGCAGGGAGTCCCGTCTCGGTCTCGGAGATCTCGATGACGTTGCCGCTTTCAAGGCTTACGTATTCTATCTGGGACTTATCCAGCTTCTGCATTCCCAGGACATTCTCGGCATATTCTTCAACAGCCTTCTGAGAGCTTTTAGTTTCAAGTCTTGCCTTCATGCCTGCGTTTTCATTTTCAAGAGCATGGACCTTAGCTTCCTGATTAACGATCTCCGTGTGTATCGCTGCGATATCAGCCTTTGCGTTGATAGTGGAGGTCATCAATATGCCCATAACGATAACGCCCAGGATCAGAGAAGGAGCAGCAACCGCCTCTTTGCTTGCGGAACGGATCTTTATATCGGGAGCAGGTCTGTTCTCGGCACGCTGAGCGTAGTCCTCGAATTTGGATATCTCTTCTTTATATGCGAGATTTGAATTACGGTATTCATGCATACATATCACCTTCCTGTTCCTGCCGTATAAGGCAGACCTTTTTCTGTTCTTTTATAATTTCTCTATTATCCTCAGCTTTGCACTGCGGCTTCTGGGATTGGCAGCAAGCTCTTCATCGTCTGCCTCAATGGGTTTTCTGTTCACAAGCCTTCCACGGGGGGTATTTCCGCATACGCAGATGGGAAAATCAGGGGGACAAGTGCATCCCTGACAGAATGAAGCGAATCTTTGCTTGACTATCCTGTCCTCCAGGGAGTGGAAGGTTATGACGCAGAATCTTCCGCCCTTGTTCAACAGCTCAAAGCCCTCATCCAGAGCCTTGTCCAGATGCTCAAATTCGCAGTTTACGGCAATCCTTATAGCCTGAAAGCTTTTTTTGCAGGGATTCTTTTCCCGTCTGAATTTAGCGGGAACGCCCTCCTTGATTATCTCCGCAAGCTCAAGAGTAGTCTCGATAGGCTTTTCCTCACGGTGTCTGATAATGCAGTCAGCTATCCTGGGTGCGAATTTTTCCTCGCCGTATTCAAAAAGTATCTTTGTAAGCTCTTTGTGAGAGTATGTGTTTACGATATCCTTAGCGGAAGTGCCCTCCCGAGACATTCTCATGTCAAGGGGAGCGTCATTGTGATAGGAGAAGCCTCTTTCTGCGGTGTCAAGCTGGTGAGAAGATACTCCCAGGTCAAGGAGTATGCCGTCAACACCGCTGATTCCCAAGGATTCGGCAATTTCCGTCATTTCGGAGTAATTCCCTCTTACCACCTGAGCATTATAAGGGGACAAACGCTCAGAAGCGGTCTGCACAGCATCGGGGTCACGGTCAATGCCTATGAGCTTTCCTTCGGTGAGCCTTGCGGCGATTTTTGATGAATGACCGGCACCGCCGCAGGTACCGTCTATATAGGTTCCGTCAGGCTTTATAGCAAGACCCTCAAGGCATTGCTCCAGCAGGACGGGAATGTGTGTAAATTCCATAGTGTACCTTTTATTCTATCAGAAAGCCAGCGAGTCAAGAGCAGCGGAAAGCTCCTCGTCGGAGAACTTTTCGTTAGCTTCAATGTAACGCTTGCTGTCCCAGATTTCAGCTCGGTCCAGATTACCGATAACGGTGATGTCGTGTTCAAGTCCTGCGTGTTCCCTGAGTATCTGAGGAATGAGGATACGACCCTGCTTATCAGCTTCAGCGACCACAGCATTAGCGGCGAACTTTCTTATAGCCTGCTTGGCAAGAGGACCGGAAAGAGTACGGAGCTTCTCAGTAAATTTTTCCCATTCTTCATTGGAATATACATAAAGGCAGCCTTCCAGACCGATAGTTATGATAAAGCTTTCGCCCAGCTGTTCACGCAGCTTGTTGGGAAAAGCCATTCTGCCCTTAGCGTCCATATTATGATTGTATGTACCCATCAGAGGCATAGCTGACATAACCATCACCGTCCTTTCGGAAAGACTTGAATTCAACGGCTCTTTCAACGGAGTGTTGAAAATCACCACTTTTCACCCAAAAGTGGCACTCGTCACCACTCTGATATAATTATACACTACCTGTAACCAAATTGCAACCACTTTATTGATTGAAAAGCGAAAATTTATTCCCAAATATTCTGTTGTTATTAATGCATTTTGACCAAATACTAATTAGTATTACATATATTCAAATACGACAGGCAGGCAGGCGGAGCCCGGCAGGGTGTCCCTGCACCCGGATGTTTCGATGCTTTTGATTGATGTCAAAAAAAGGACTCGGTAACGGCATAATTCCGTTACCGAGCCACAAACTATAGTACAAAATAAAAGCATGTAATACTAATAACCATTTAACCTATGGATAAAATCCGGCGGCTATAATACGCCCACTCTGCGTCAAACTCCCTTGACAGGCGACAGCCTGCAAAAAACACCGCAGGTACATGACCTGCGGTGTGCGTCAGCAAATATTCTCTTACTGCTGCTTGTCCTCGATATACTTAACGATATCACCAATTGTCTTGATGTTTGCTACTGCTTCATCGGGGATCTCAACATCAAATTCTTCTTCGAGAGACATTACGAGATCGACTACATCAAGTGAATCTGCTCCCAGATCATCCTGAATGTTTGCTGCTGCTACAACCTTCTCTTCGTCAACGTCGAGCTGTTCAACTACGATTTCCTTTACCTTATCGAATACCATTGTTCGTACCTCCTGTATATTTGTTATTTATGATAAAGACAATTTTTTGTCCTCTCAACTAAATGAGTCGTTGCCGTGAAAAATCAGTTCTCTTCAAATTCACCGATTTTTCTGAATTTATTATAACGTCCTTTTAGTAAAACGTCAATATCAATCTTCATTTTATCATTCAGCGAATTGACCAAAAATTCTGCTATATTTTCGGCAGTCTGCTCCATATCATTGTGTGCACCGCCGGCAGGCTCGCTGATAATAGCCTCAGCAACACCCAATCTGACCAGATCTTCTGCAGTAATTTTCATTATCCCACAGGCTTCTTTTTCTCTTGAAGCATCCTTCCAGAGGATAGATGCAAAGCCTCTGGGTGAGATCACCGAGTACATTGCGTTCTCAAGCATGGCAAGCTCATCGCATACACCGAGAGCAAGTGCTCCGCCGCTGCCGCCTTCGCCCAGTACGACTGAGATAACGGGTGTTCTGAGTGTCATGAATTCATATATATTTCTTGCGATAGCTTCACCCTGTCCACGCTTTTCCGCTTCAACTCCGCAGAATGCACCGGGAGTGTCAATGAAGCAGATAACAGGACGGTGGAACTTTTCTGCCTGTTTAGCAAGTCTCAGTGCCTTTCTGTAGCCCTCGGGATGGGGCATAGCAAAGTTTGACTCCTTGTTTTCGGCAACGTTTCTTCCCTTTACCTCTGCAATAACAGTAACAGGCATACCGTTAAGTCTGCCGATACCGCCCAGTATGGCTCCGTCATCACCGTAAAGCCTGTCGCCGTGAAGCTCATAGAAATCGGTGAAGATAAGTGGGATATAGTCACGGATAGTAGGTCTGAACTTGTTTCTGATTATTTCGAGCCTTTCATAGGGAGTGGGGCTCTGCTCAGCATGATGCTGGGATGTAGGCTGTGATAAGTTTTCCTTCTGTGTATTTGTCTCAGCCATTTTTCTTTTCATCCTTTCCCTCAGTAGATCCGGAGGTGCGGTGGAGTCTTATGAGATGAGCAAGTGTACGTCTCATGCTCTTACGTTCAACTATCATATCAACAAAACCGTTTTCCAGCATGAATTCGGCAGACTGAAAATCCTCGGGAAGTCTCTGCTTGATGGTTCCTTCGATAACTCGTCTGCCGGCAAAACCGATAAGGACCTTCGGCTCTGCGATTATTATATCGCCAAGTGACGCAAAGGACGCAGTAACGCCTCCTGTTGTGGGATCAGTAAGAACTGTGATATATAAGCCGCCTGACTGAGAGAATTTCGCAGCAGCACCGCTTGTTTTAGCCATCTGCATAAGTGAAACGATGCCCTCCTGCATTCTTGCACCGCCGGAAGCAGTGAACATGATAACAGGGAGACCCTTCTTTTCCCCTGCTTCAAAGGCACGTGTGATCTTTTCGCCTACAACGCTGCCCATTGAAGCCATCATAAAGTGGGAGTCCATGATGCCGATAATACATCTTTCGCCCTTTATGGTACATTCTCCCGTGATAATCGCTTCGTTAAGACCGGTTTTGCGTTTAAGGCCCTCGATCTTGTTTTCGTAATCGGGGAAATCAATGGGGTTTTTGCTTGTCATATCCCCATCGTACTCAATAAAGCTGCCGCTGTCGACGGTGAGGGAGAGCCTGTCCTCTGCACTTATCCTGGAGTGATATCCGCAGGAGGGACAAACCCACATGTTTTTTTCCAGCTGCTCCGATTCGCATACTCCCGAGCAGCGGGGGCATTTGAAAAACAGATCAGCGGGAATATCCACGGTTCTTGCTCCGGGGAACTCCTGAACATCCTGATCCTGTGACTGGGATGCTGTTCCTCCATTGAATCGTGTGGTGACAACCTTAAAGAGATCCTCTAACAATTTTTTCGCCTCTATCCTGAAATATTAACTGAAATAACAACTGAAACTGATTATAATACAAATTGAAAGATTTGTCAATGCTTATTTTGGATTTACTGCAGCATTTGTGAAGCAAATGCTGCCAGAAACTTTACGGCGTATGCTCCCATAAGTATCAGACCTGCACGTCTTGCACCTTTGCCGTCAAAGCGAGTAAGTCCTATGCCTACGATAAGCGAAAGGGGGATCCTGAGGGAAAGAAAGATATCAATGATGAATACAGGTACAACAATATACCAGTAATCCAGCGGATTTCCGGTGTCCTCCTTGATCTTCATGCCGTGGGTAAGAGTTTCCTCGCCCTTACCGACCTTGTCTGTCGGCTTGATCTCACCATAGATCTCACCGTAATCGGGTTTGTCGTAGGGACGCATTGATGCGTATGGATTTGCATTGTCCGTCCGGATTTCGCTTTTCACGTCGGCTTTTTTCAGCGGAACGAAGCTTGCGTACGGATTTTCGGATTCCCGGGGTTCCTGATGCTCTTCCGGTGGAGCAGGGAGAGGAGAAGTGTCATTTTCCCTGATAACTGCAAGCTTTGATACTGCATCATCGCCGATGCTTTCCATAGCTTCGCCGCAAGGCTCACGGACAGCCGCTTCCTTGTCCTTTCTCCCTGTGTCGCAGGAAAGACATACCCCTTTTATCATTTCCTTTCCGCAGGTAGGACAGATATTGCGGGCTGCGGAAGTGTCCAGCGAATCAAAATAATCCATGGTGTTACCCCTTTATTTTTTCAGCATACGTCCAAGGTAGCCGATGTCATAATCACCCTTTTCAAAAACGCTGTCTCTGATAAGGGAGAGCTGGAAGTCGATGTTTGTGTCAACACCCTCCACGATGAATTCCGCAAGTGCCCATTTCATCTTAGCAATAGCGTCCTCACGGGTAGGTGCATGAACGATAAGCTTTGCTATCATGCTGTCGTAGTAGGGAGTGATGGTGTAGCCCTGATAAACGGAGCTGTCTATTCTTATGCCGGGACCTCCGGGGATATGAAGAGCAGTGATCTTTCCGGGGCTGGGACGGAATCCAAGCTCGGGCTTTTCCGCATTGATCCGGCATTCGATGGAATGACCCGTGAGGGAGATATCCTCCTGTCTGAAGGGGAGCTTCTGACCGTCGGCAATAAGTATCTGCTGCTTTACAAGGTCAACCCCCGTAACAGCCTCTGTGATGGGATGCTCCACCTGAATACGGGTGTTCATTTCCATGAAGTAGAAATTTTTGTCCTTATCCACAAGGAATTCGATGGTGCCTGCATTATAATAGCCGCAGACCTGAGCAGCCTTTACAGCTGCTTCGCCCATTCTGCGTCGAAGCTCGGGGGTCATGATAGGTGAGGGAGTTTCCTCCAGCACCTTCTGATTTCTTCTCTGCATGGAGCAGTCACGCTCACCGAGATATACAGCATTGCCGAACTTGTCCGCAAGTATCTGTACCTCGATGTGCTTCGGGTTGATGATGAACTTCTCCATGTATACGCTGTCATCACCGAAGAAATTAAGTGCCTCCTGCTGAGCGGCAGTCATCTGTGCCTCAAGGTCCTCAGGACGCTCCACCAGACGTATCCCACGTCCGCCGCCGCCTGCTGATGCCTTTACCATAACAGGGTAGCCGATCTCCTCAGCCAGACGCTTTGCAGCTTCCATATCCGCAACAGCACCGTCGGAGCCGGGGATAACGGGAACGCCTGCGTTCTTCATGGCGGTCTTTGCCGCTGCCTTGTCCCCCAGCATCTCGATGGATTCGGGAGCAGGACCTATGAAATTGATACCGCACTTGCGGCACATAGCGGAGAATGAAGCATTCTCTGACAAAAAGCCGAAGCCGGGATGTACAGCGTCCGCACCGGTCACCTCACATGCGGAGATGATTGCCTTGTCGTTCAGGTAGCTGTCCTTTGTGGCAGCAGGACCTATGCAGACCGCTTCATCGGCGATCTGTGCATGGAGAGCGTAGCGGTCAGCCGTGGAGAAAACGGCAACGGTCTTGATGCCAAGCTCACGGCAGGCTCTGATTATTCTTACGGCGATCTCGCCTCTGTTTGCGATAAGTACCTTATTTATCATGCTTTTTCAAGCCTTTCATAATCACTTGAGAGCAAAGGATATCTCTGCACTTACAGCCTTTTCGCCGTTTACCGTACAGGTACCCTTGCCGATGCCTATAGGACCCTTGACCTTGATTATCTCGACCTCGATCTTAAGAGTGTCGCCGGGAACTACCTGACGGCGGAATTTAGCTTCCTTGATGCCGCCGAAGAAACCGATCTTGCCCTTGTTCTCGGGGAGGGTGAGCATTGCTGCACAGCCTGCCTGAGCCATCATTTCAACCATGAGAACGCCGGGAACAACGGGGTAATCGGGGAAATGACCCTTGAACCAGAATTCCTCGGGGGTCATGTGCTTGTATGCAACAACACGCTTGCCGGGTTCAAGCTCCTCGATCTCGTCGATGAGGAGGAATGGATCACGGTGAGGGATGATCTCCATGATCTGTTCTTTATTCATAAGTGCCATGATAAATACCTTCCTTTATTTTCGGCGGAGTTATCAGCCGATTATCATTACAGGCTGGTCGAATTCAACAGCCTGACCGTTCTTGACGAGTATCTCCTTGACCTCGCCGTCGAACTCGCTCTGTATCTCATTCATGAGCTTCATAGATTCTATTATCATGATAACATCGCCCTTGCGAACCTTCTTGCCTACAGTTACAAAGGGAGGCTTTCCGGGAGCGGGAGCTTCATAATAAGTGCCCACCAGGGGAGATTTTACAGTATTGCCTTCAGCGGATGCCGCTGCTGCAGGAGCTGCGGGAGCAGCCTGAGATACAGCTGTCTGAGGAGCTGCAGACACTGCAGGCATTGTAACGGGCATAGCAATGGGAGGCATAGGCTGTGGAGGGGGAGGAGGACAGGGTGCACCCTTTATGACGATCTTCTCGCCGTTTTCCTCATCCTCCAGACAGATCTCGCCCAGCTTTTTCTGGTTAATAATATCCGCAAGAGCGGCAATATCGTTTATTTCAAGGTCAAAAGGCAGTCTGCCCATTGTGATCCTTCCTTTCGGTGTGCTTATTCAGCGTATTTTTTGAGACAGAGAGTTGCGTTGTGTCCGCCGAAGCCCAGGTTATTTGTAAGTGCGGCATTGACGGTCATATTTCTGTTGCCCTCTGTGCAGCAGTCCAGGTCGCATTCGGGATCGGCAACCTTGTAGCCTACTGTCTTATGAACGAAATCGTTCTTGCAGGAAAGTGCTGTAACAATAGTCTCAACAGCACCTGCAGCACCAAGCAGATGACCGGTCATAGACTTTGTGGAGTTTACTGCGACCTTATATGCAGCGTCGCCCAGAGCGTTCTTTATAGCCTGTGTCTCATACTTGTCGTTCAGACCCGTTGATGTGCCGTGAGCGTTGATATAGTCGATATCCTCGGGCTTGAGACCTGCTTCTGTGTATGCGAGCCTCATAGCTTCTCCTGCAGCGATACCCTCGGGGGCAGGTGATGTGATGTGATAAGCGTCGCCTGTTGCGCCGTAGCCTGCGATCTCAGCGTAGATCTTAGCTCCTCTTGCCTTGGCGTGTTCAAGCTCTTCAAGGATGAGCATGCCGCTGCCCTCGCCCAGAACGAAGCCGTTTCTTTCTGCATCGAAGGGGACGGAGCATCTTTCAAGGTCTGTGGAACGGGAAAGTGCATGCATATTATTGAATCCTGCAAGTGCGAATTCGCTTACGCATGCTTCGGCACCTCCTGCGATACAAACATCCAGATAGCCGTCCTTGATCTTGCGGAAGGCTTCACCGATAGCGTGTGTGGAGGAGGAGCAGGCGGTAGTTGTGCAGTAATTGTCACCCTTGAAGCCTGACTTGATGGAAATGTAGCCGGAAGCCATGTTTCCGATCATCATGGGGATGAAGAATACTGAAACCTTTCCGGGACCCTTCTGCTCATACTTTGCAAATTCCTGTGTTGTGAGGTTAAGTCCTCCGATGCCTACGCCTGTAATAACGCCTGCACGGAAGGGGTTTATCTCCTCAGTTTTGATGCCTGAATCGGCAAGAGCGTCCAGAGCGGCATAAACAGCAAACTGAGAAAAGCGGTCCATACGCTTTGCTTCTTTTTTGTCAACATACTTTTCAACAGAGAAATCTTTTACGGGAGCTGCGATCTTGACTTCAAAATCCTCGCTGACCATGTCATTGATAAAGCTGAAGCCAAGCTTATTGGCCTTGATGCTGTCCCAGAATTCCTCGATCGTATTTCCGATAGGCGAAACAACGCCCATACCTGTGATTACTACTCTTTTCATTGGATATCATTCCTTTCGTGGCGGGAGGGTCACATTGCGAGTCCGCCTGAAATTTCGATCACCTGTCCTGTTACGTAGGATGCATCATCGGATGCAAGGAATGAAACCACTCCGGCGATCTCCTCGGGAGTACCGTAACGCTTCATAGCTATCTGAGCGAGCATTGCGTTTCTCTGCTCCTCTGTAAGCTTATCTGTCATAGGAGTCTTGATAAAGCCGGGAGCGACTGCATTTGCTGTAACGCCTCTTGAGCCAAGCTCCTTTGCAACAGTCTTAGTCATACCGATTATGGCAGCTTTGGATGCACTGTAGTTGATCTGACCGGGATTGCCGTAAAGACCTGCTACGGATGCAAGGCTCACGATCCTTCCGCTTCTCTGTCTCATCATGATGTTGCCCACCAGCTTCATCATGTTGAATACGCTCTTCTGGTTTACGGAGATGACCAGATCGTACTGCTCCTCGGGCATTCTTGCCATAAGACCGTCTCTTGTGATACCCGCATTGTTTACCAGAACGTCGATAGTTCCGAAACGCTCCTTGATATCCTTTACCATCTGCTCGCACTGGTCGTACTTTGATACGTCGGCACAGAAGATCTCAGCCTCAACTCCCAGAGCCTTGACCTGATCTACGATGTCATTGTTCTCAAACATTGTCATGTTAAGATCGTTGAATGCGATATTGAAACCGTCCTTTGCCAGCCTGAGAGCGATAGCTGCTCCGATGCCTCTTGAGGAGCCTGTGATAATGGCTGTTTTTGCCATATTGAATCATTCCTTTCGGTTAAATAGTTTGTCGTATCAGAAATCCACGCCGAGAAGCTTTCCTGCCTGAGCTGCGATCTCGGTAATGATCTCGCTGCAGGGCTTGACGTCGTTTATCATACCTGCGATAAGTCCGCAGAGCATGGAGCCTTCCTCAACATTGCCGTCCTGAACAGCCTTGCGGAGAGAGCCGAGAGTAACAGCCTCGAAATCCTCGGGGGGAGCTGCTCTCTTTTCCATATCCTGAAGCATTTTTGTATACTTGCTCTTGATGCAGCGGCAGGGGCTTCCGGAATAGAAGCCTGTGATAGCATTGTCAGTATCCTTTGCCTTTATAACAGCATTCTTGTAATTTTCGTGTATCTGACATTCTTCGGATGCAAGGAAGCGTGTACCGATCTGAACGCCCTCTGCACCAAGCATGAAGCTTGCAGCCATACCTCTTCCGTCAGCGATGCCGCCTGCTGCGATAACGGGTATCTGAACAGCGTCAACTACCTGAGGAACGAGACACATAGTTGTGTTCTGTCCGATATGACCGCCTGATTCTGTACCCTCTGCGACCAGAGCGTCGGCACCTATTCTTTCAAGTCTCTTTGCGAGAGCAACTGAGGGAACAACGGGAATTACCTTTATTCCTGCTTCCTTCCATGCAGGGATGAACTGACCGGGATTGCCCGCACCTGTTGTAACAAAGGCAACGCCCTCGTCGATGACCAGCTGAGCAAGATCGGTCGCATTGGGGGACATGAGCATGATGTTTACGCCGAAGGGCTTGTCTGTAAGCTCCTTGCAGCGTCTGATCTGATCTCTGAGATAGTCGATGGGAGCAGAGCCGCCTGCGATGATACCCGCACCGCCTGCGTTGGAAACTGCGGATGCAAGAGTGCTTTCAGCTATCCATGCCATACCGCCCTG
>JBJERX010000080.1:0-12072 GCA_051882495.1 Huintestinicola sp.
AACGGACTTGCTCCCCACCGATTTTTTCGGCGGGGCAAGCTCAATATCGTATCTTTCACAGATACTTTTCAAGACTTCATATTCCGACTGCCGCCAACGTGCAATAGCATTTTTCCCGACACCGAAGCCCATTTCGGACAATGCCTGTGCAATTCCGTTCTGAACGGGAATACCTCTTGAATAGTGACCGATGGGTACATAGTCGATATGCAGATGCGGCGTGGCTTCGTCCATATGAAGCACAGCACAGAACACCTTGAAATTCGGATTTCGCTGTTCAAAGCCGTTCATATACTCGGTCAGCACAGCCTTTGCCGTTTCCGCATCGACAGTGCCAACGCCTGTGTCCTTCATATCGCCGATCTGCACAACGTCCTCGTAAAAGCTCTTGCGCTTATCCGCAGACGTGACCACATTCGGGGAATATCCCCTGCCGAACTGATGCTCATAGTAGCTTACCGTTATCTTTCGGTCATTTCGCTTCTGATTTGCGTTATACTCGCTGACAGCACCGCTGAACAGCTTTTCGTACATCTCCTTCTGGGAAATGTTCACGAACACGATATTGTCCTTAGTTCGGGTTTTATCGACATTATTCGCCGTAAACAGCCGCAGATTGTGGGACAAGCTGCCCTTGCCCTGACATAATGACGCTCTTTTTGTTTTCATCTTTACACCTCCAAATCTAACTTTATATCGTTTATAACCATAACATTATTGTTTAGTTTATGTTATTATACACCTATCCGGTACTTTTGTCAATAGGTTTCCGAAAATTTCTCAAACTTTTTTGTTTAGCTTATTGACTATTATTGTTTTTCGTGATATAATCTATTTATAAATAGTTTAGGAGGGACTGCTATGACCGTAGGCGAAAGAATCAAGTATGCCCGTAAAATGCGTGGGCTTACACAAAAAGAGTTGGGACTCAGGATAGGCTTCGATGAAAACACAGCCGATGTCCGTGTGGCACAATATGAGAGCGGCACGAGGACGCCCAAGCTGGATATGCTTACAAAAATAGCGGAGGTTCTGGACGTCACCATAGATTCGCTTCGTGAACCCACCCTTGAAGATACAACTTCTTTCCTGCATCTGCTTTTCAACCTTGAAATGGAAGCCGATAAGCGGCACACCAACAATTTCTCTATTGTTTCAGTTCCCGATGACACCTTCAAAGAGCAGACTCACCCTGCAATACAGTTTCACAATCATCTGCTTGAGGAGTTTCTTCTGGAGTGGCAGCTTCGCAGGATCGAGCTGCGAAACGGTACTATTTCTAAAGAGGAATACGACGAGTGGATGTTCAATTTCCCTGCCACCTCGGACAATTGCGGCAAATCAGAGCCTGAACGAAAGTGGCGCAGATAACGACAGCAGCCCCCGACACCACATTTTTTTATGCGGTATCGGGGGCTGCTTTTTTGCTCCCTGTCGGGAGCTATACGCTTTGCTGTCGCAAAGCGAAAACGGCAGCTCTGCTGCCGAATTAGTTGTGGCTGCGCCACAACTAACGCCATAGTACTTATGACATTGCCGACTGCCCCGCAAAGGTCATTCGGCACCGCCGCAAGCGGCTATATCATAAGTACCGGCGCTCTCCGAGGGGCAGGCGTTCCCCCTGCACCCCCTAAAAACAAAGCAACAAAACATTTATCCTTCTCCTTATACAATAAACAAGTGATTATCATTAAATGCAAAGCAGCCGACCTGTGTTACGAGATCGTCTGCCTTGCAATATTATGACGTTATTACTCTGCTTTCGTTATTTCATCAGTGCGAAAAATAAATTTAACGCTGCCCTTTGTTCCGTCAGAAATGCCGGAGTAGCTGCGGTAGCTTTCGGCAGCGTCCGATACTGCGTTAAGACGCTCCACCAGTCCGCCGAGATCTCCGTTTGCAGCATCAACAAGTTTTTGTATAGCTTCATCGTTGAATTGGATAAGACCCTCGTTGAGTGCTCCTGCTCCCTCCGTTAATGCGGATATGCCCTCAGCCATTTGGGTACTGCCGTTTGCAAGGGATATTATGCCGTCAGATAGGGAGGCTGTGCCGCTTTTAAGAGCAGACGCTCCGTCTTTCAACTTATCTGCGCCTTGCGAAAGCTGTACTGTGCCATTGTAAACATTCTGCGCACCTGCATAAGCCGAGGACACTCCCGAGGTATAGCTGCTAAGTCCGTCGCAGAATCCCTTTACTTCATCAAGCTGAGCTTTTACAGCGACGATACCCGCAGCTGCGTCCTTGCCCATTGCCTGTTCGACCTGCGCCGCAGCACCGTCAAGTACTACAGCATAATTATCGGACGTAAGCTTTGGCAGCTCAAGACCCTGCGTCGCAAGCTGACTGTCCGCTTGTGCCAGCAGAGATGCGAATATCTGCGCTGCTCCTTGGTTGAGCGCCGCGCTGTTTTTATCAAGCTCTGCCAGTCCTGCGGAAAGCTGACCGTTGCCTGCACCAAGCTGCGCGATGCCGTCGCAAAGTCCGACAGCGCCCTCGTCAAGAGCCGCCGCTCCCGCAGAAAGCTGAGCCGCGCCGTCACTTAATGCGGATATGCCACCAATTAGCTCGCCCGTTTTGCTGTTAAGCTGGGTAAGTCCGTTGTAAAGCTGAGAAGAGCCGTCCAAAAGCTGCACCATTGCAGAGTCCATTTCCGCAGCAGCATTTTTCAAACCATCAAGGGCGTTTTCATCGTCAAGACTCATGTCGGCAAAAATACCGCTTTCAGCCGCAGCATAAAATCCGCTGAACTCAAAGTCCGTAACGTCTGCGGTAATTTCAAGATAATCGGGAATGTCAAGCTTATTCTTGTCAATAGCAAGACTATCCTGCAAAGACGGAAATGCAAACGCGGCAATAATTGTTCTGTCGCCGTCATCAAGCACTTTACCGCTTGATACCTCAATATTGCGGAATTTGTCATTGTCAAGTACAGTGCCTGTGACTACCGCAAATGGTACGCATACATCTTCCGCCGCGCCGTTTATTTTGGCGGATACGGTAAGGTCATTTGTATAGTTAACTCGTATCTTTATATTGCCGCTTTTTCCTGCCAACTCCTCAGGGGAAATTTCCTTGCCGTCAAGAGTGTATGTAACTTTCATCTCTACGGGAGCCTTTGCGGTGCTTACGCCCTGATAATATATATCCTTTCCGTCGGCTGCCCATACGATACTGTCACCGTCACGGGAAAATTCCTCATATCCCTTAACATTTTCAATGTCCGAGAGTGTTGTATTATCGGTAAGAGCGGAGCCGCCCTCGGTGTTCTTCAAATGGTCGCTGACGATTATCTTATTTGCCGCGCCGTCCGCGCCTGCAATAATGTACACCGTTTCATCTTTTTCGGTTGCAACTGCATTATCCGTCTTTACATTGTCGCTGACCGCAGCCTGCGGTGTTTCTGCACTTTTATTATCCGCCGCATATATTGCGCCCGTGCATATTCCCGCCGCCAGAATTACAGATACAACCGCGGCACAAATCCTTTTCGTTTTCATATATGAATACCTCCATCTACACTGTTGTGGTTATTTCTTTTGTTTTCCTTATTTTTAAATCCTATGGTGGTTACGCCTATAAGCCTGTCGCAAAGCATGAACAAGGCGGGGAGAATAAATATAACGCATACCATGCTGATGACCGCGCCCCTTGCCATAAGCATACACATTGAGCTTATGATGTCAATGTCGGAGTAAAGTGCAACGCCAAATGTCGCCGCAAACAGTCCCATTGCGCTTACTATAACGGACGGTATAGAAGTGGAAAGCGCCGTTAGGATCGCCTCGCGCTTATCCTTTCCGCTGCGGCGCTCCGCTTTGTAGCGTGTGGTCATAAGTATAGCATAGTCCACCGTCGCGCCAAGCTGTATGGTGCTTATGCAGATAGGTGCGATAAACGGCAGCGATTGTCCAAGATAATGGGGAAGTCCCAGATTGATAAAAATGGACAGCTCAATAAGCGCCACAAGGATTATTGGCAGGGAAATGCTCTTTTCCACTATGGCAATTATGATAAATATTGCAGCGATAGAAATTGCATTTACAATTTTAAAGTCGGTATCGGTGGTTTCTATCATATCCTTTGTGCAGGAAGCCTCACCGATAAGCATAGCGCTGTCGTCATATTTTTTCAATATATTTACAAGCGTATCTATCTGAGCATTTACCTCGTCGGAAGCAGGCTTGTATTCGGAATTTATGAGCAAAAGCTTGTGTTCGCCGCTTTGTAATGTACCCTTTATATCGTCGGGGATAAACTCATCGGGTATCCGCGAGCCAACAACGGACTCCAGTCCCAGCGCGTATTTTACGCCGTCGGTGCTTTCTATCTCGGCTATCATCTGCTTGGTATCCTTGGCGGAAAGTCCCGAACTTACAAGAGCCATGTGGGTGGACGCAATATCATAATTATCGTGGAGCTTTTCATTTGCCGTTACATATTCAATCGTATCGGGCAGACATTCGCCCAAGTCGTAATATACCTCGCTGTTTGTGCTTTTGTATCCCATAAATGCAGGTACAGCGGCAATAACAAATACCGCAATAAATACGGGGAATATTTTCACCACGCCTGCGGAGAACTTGCTCATATCGGGGATAAGCGGCTTGTGATGCAGCTTTGCAAGGGGTTTATCCAGAACAAGTATCAGCGACGGCAGGATAGTAACGCAGCCGATAACGCCCAGAAGTACGCCCTTTGCCATTACAATACCAAGGTCCTTGCCGAGAGTAAAGCTCATAAAGCACAGGGCGATAAAGCCTGCGATAGTTGTGACTGAGCTGCCCGTTACGGAAGTCAGAGTGTTCGAAATAGCCTTAGCCATGGCACTTTCCTTGTCGGGATATTTCTCCTTGCACTCATTGTAGCTGTGCCAGAGGAAAATGGAGTAGTCCATTGTTACAGCCAGCTGCAGCACCGCCGAAAGCGCCTTTGTAATGTAGGATATTTCGCCGAGAAAATAGTTCGTGCCCATGTTGAACAGTATGGAAACGCCGATGCTGACCAAAAAAACAAAGGGCACAAGCCAGTTATCAAGGAAAAGCATCATTGCCGCACAGGCAAGCAGCACCGCTATGGCAACATAAACAGGCTCCTCCTGTTCGCACAGGTCTTTTAAGTCGGTGACCAGCGCCGACATTCCCGATACAAAACACTGCTTTCCTGCGATATTTCGTATCTCGTGAATAGCGTCGATAGTTTCGTCGGCGGACGTTGATGTATCGAAAAATACCGCCAGCATAGTTGAATTATCCGTGTTGAACGCAGAGTATATCTTGTCGGGCAGCAGCTCCTTCGGTACGGATATATCCATTAGGCTGTCATACCATATTACCGAGTCAACGTGCTCTACCGCCGCAATTTTATCCCGTAGTGCGGAAACCTCCTTGTCAGGCATATTTTCCGCCACAATAAAGGAAAATGCACCCTTGCCGAATTCCTCGGTAAGCAGGTTCTGTCCCTTTACAGTGTCCATATCTTCGGGCAAATAATTCAGCATATCGTAATTTATCCTTGTTGCCGCCATTCCCAGTACCGACGGTATCATAAGCACCGCCGCAATTATAAGGATAAGTATGCGCCGCTTGACAACGGCTTCAGAAAATTTCATTGTTCATCGTTCCTTTCTTCAATATGATATTCAGCTTCAATAAATCGGTTTTTGGTGACCTTTATGGCATATACCGCCACGCATAAATTCAGTATTCCGTCGGCTATCATAGCCGCGCCTAGGATGATCGTCATTGTCTGCGCCGCCTTAAATGGGTGCAGCAGGAGCAATATGCCCGCTGCAATAGTCATCACCGCAAGCACGGTGATAATGTGCCATTTGTTTAGTCCGAAACGCTTTGAGTCAAAGGCTGTTCTCAGCTTGAAGATACCCTCCTCAAGTATAATGATGCCCGCCACAATGTGCATTGATGATATTACCTTTACGGGACGCACAAGCGCCGCTATGCCGATAACACACAAAAGCGTACCGAATATAAGGTCATGCTCAAATGCCAGACGGTACAGGTCCTTTGAGAAATATCCCGCAAGCTTTACCGCACCGCATACCGCTATGACCGCGCCCGAAATGCGGCAGATAATATTAAGCGATGTTTGCGGGCGGATAATGAGAAATATCCCAAGCAGTATCGTAAGTGCCGACACTATTATGTAACAAATTTTTACCGTAAGCACAGGATTTCCTTTTTTCATCCTTACCACTTCCTTCCTTGTTTTTATCTTATGGCTAAAGTTTAACACATTCAGTCAAAAAGATAAACAGACAAAAAAATCCCCGTGACCGAATTTCAGTCACGGGGATAAAATTGTATGAATTTTAGGCATTGGAGGGTTTTTGTCTGAATTTTTCCGCCGCACGGTTTACAGCCTGCTGCATACTGCCTTCAAAAAGCTCGCAGACCCTTGCAACTCTGCCGCGTATATCATACTGCATACCCGAATTCATCCAGTCCAGCACCATGCCCACCAAAAGGCACTTATAATAATGAATGATTATCTGTCTGTCCTCCTCGGGTATAACAATGTCATTTGAAGCGGCGGTTATGTATTTTTCCACAGCATACTCTGCGATACGGTCAAGATACTGACCGTACAGACCGCGATCCGCCTGATAAAGATGAAGAACCGCATTTCTATTATTCTGTGCAAGACTTACGGCAGCCAAAAGACAATCCTCAAAGGATTCAAGGCTTGCGTTTTCGCTGATTATTCTGTCCGCCTCGGCTTGCAGCACCGCCTCTGCAAGTGCAGGCAGATCCTGAAAATGATAATAAAAGGAGTTGCGGTTTATGCCGCAGTCCTCAACAATATCCTTTACAGTAATTCGGCTGATGGGTTTATTGTTAAGCAGTTTAAGAAATGATTTTATAATAGCTTCACGGGTAAAATTCGGCAAAAGAAGTCCCTCCGATAAAAATGTTTTTTACAATTGTAGCATAATATAAAGTAAAATTCAACCGCCATATTATAATTTTTATTGCAAAAATTATATTTATATGATAAAATATAAATATAAATACTTTCATCGGAGGAAAAAATGTCACAGATAACAAAACGTGCATTGGCGGCATCACTGAAAAATATGCTGCTGAAAAAGCCGCTGAATAAGATAACCATAAACGATATTGCCGAGGACTGCGGCATCAACCGCATGACCTTTTACTATCATTTCAAGGATATTTACGACCTTGTGGAATGGACCTGTGAGGAGGACGCTGCAAAGGCTCTGGAGGGCAAAAAGACCTACGATACATGGCAGCAGGGTTTTCTGAATATTTTTTATGCCGTGCTGGATAACAAGCCGTTTATTATGAATGTGTACCGGTCAGTAAGCCGTGAGCAGGTGGAAATCTATCTTTATAGGGTCACATACGATCTGCTCATCGGCGTTGTAAACGAGCGCTCCGCCAATATGTCGGTCAGCGAGGACGACAAAAAATTCATTGCTGATTTTTACAAGTTTGCATTTGTCGGCATAATGCTGGAATGGATAAAAAACGATATGAAAGCTGACCCGAAGCAGATAGTCGACAGAATAAGCAGCCTTATTCACGGCGATATTACCCGTGCACTGGAAAACTGCCGCACCGACAGACCCGTTACATCAAATCACTCCGAATGATAAAAAAATATACAGCTTCGCCCCTGTGATAAAGCTTTTATCACAGGGGTGATTTTATTTATTGTAAGCTGTGTTTCTGCGGTATATAATATAGCTGTAAGCAAAAAACGGAGCCGTAAATACGGTTCAGTATATTTTTATCGGAGGTTATTATTATGTATTATTCAAGCGGAAATTACGAAGCATTTGCAAGACCCGAAAAGCCCGAGGGCGTCGACAGGAAATCGGCATACATCATCGGTACGGGACTGGCTGCCCTTACTGCTGCGTGCTATCTTGTAAGGGACGGTCAGATGAAGGGCGAGCGCGTTCATATCTTCGAGAAAGACCCCATCCCCGGCGGTGCCTGCGACGGATACGAGTATCCCGGCATTGGATATGTAATGCGCGGTGGACGTGAAATGGATAACCATTTTGAGGTAATGTGGGATCTGTTCCGTTCGATACCGTCCATTGAAACAGAGGGTGTAAGCGTGCTGGACGAATACTACTGGCTCAATAAGCACGACCCCAACTACTCCCTTATGCGCGCCACCGAAAAATGTGGTGAGGACGCTCACACCGACGGTAAGTTCGGTCTTTCCGATAAGGGTGCCATGGAAATAATGAAACTATTCTTTACCCCCGACGAGCAGCTTTACGATAAGAAAATAACAGACTTTTTTGACGATGAAGTGCTGAATTCAAACTTCTGGCTCTACTGGCGCACAATGTTCGCCTTTGAAAACTGGCACAGCGCACTTGAAATGAAGCTGTATATCAAGCGTTATATTCATCATGTAGGCGGTCTGCCCGATTTCAAGGCGCTGAGATTTACAAGGTACAATCAGTATGAATCCATGATACTCCCCATGATAAAATATCTGGAAGGCTTCGGAGTGCAGTTCCATTATAATACCAAAGTTGTAAATGTTGAGTTTGATATTACTCCCGAGAAAAAGCAGGCAAAAAAGATAATCCTGCTCCATGACGGCAAGGAGGATTCCGTAGACCTTACCGAAAATGACCTTGTATTTATCACCAACGGAGGTTGCGTTGAAAATTCTTCTCTCGGCTCCCAGAATACTCCCGCTGATTTCAACACCGAAATCAAGCCGGGCGGCGGCTGGGATATGTGGCGTAAGATAGCCGCACAGGATCCCTCCTTCGGTCACCCCGACAAGTTCTGCTCTGCTCCCGAACAGAGCAACTGGATGAGCGCCACCGTAACAACGCTGGACGATAAAATAGTACCATATATCAAGAATATCTGTCAGCGCGACCCGTTCTCCGGCAAGGTAGTAACAGGCGGAATTGTTACTGTCAAGGATTCCAACTGGCTTCTCAGCTGGACATTTAACCGTCAGCCCCAGTTCCGCGCACAGCCCAAGGGACAGCTCGTTGGCTGGATATACGGTCTTTTCAGCGACAAGTCCGGTAATTTTGTAAAGAAGCCAATGCGTGAATGTACGGGCAAGGAGATATGCATGGAGTGGCTCTATCATATCGGCGTTCCCGAAAGTGAGATAGAGGATCTGGCGGAGCATAGTGCAAATACAGTACCCTGTATGATGCCGTATATCACCGCATTCTTTATGCCCCGTGCCGCAGGCGACCGTCCCGATGTTGTACCCAAGGGGGCAGTAAACTTTGCGTTCCTCGGTCAGTTTGCCGAAACAAAGCGTGACACCATTTTCACCACCGAATATTCTATGAGAACAGGTATGGAAGCAGTATATACGCTGCTTGATATTGACAGAGGCGTTCCCGAGGTATGGGGAAGCGTATACGATGTCCGCGATCTGCTTAACGCTACAGTTCAGCTCCGTGACGGCAAGAAGATAACCGAAATGAATCCCTCATTCCTTGAAAAAATAGCTTTCAAAGCTGTAATGAAAAAAATTGAGGGTACAGATATTGAAAAGCTGCTGAAAGAGTATAATGTTATCTGACACAAATAGATGAAATTTGCTTTACAAAAAAATTGACCGACCGGATTTTCAAAAGTCCGGTCGGTCTTAATTTCAGGAGTATATTATTTTTGTCCGCTGTTTGTCCGCTTAAGATGCAAAAACTTAGCTAAAAACAAAATAATCGTATTTTTGCATCTTACCGTAAAACATCTTATTCTGCGTGGTTTGCAGACTTTTATAGAAAACTTGCATAAAACCTTACGAAATTTTCATTTTTCAGAAAGAGATTATAATGGCTTATATCCTTCCGGCAGCGAATCCCAAGTGATTATTGAGATAGTTGGAGAGCTTATCGGAATTTTATGACAATAACATCTTTCTGAAACATACTGAACAGCGCCTGGAGCATGACCTGGGTGCTGTTATTCTCTTCTGACTACCACCCCAAACACAGCCTTACCCGGATAAAAAACGAAAAAATCCGAACCCTTTTCAGAGTTCGGATTTATCCGATGTGGCTCCCCAAGCTGGACTCGAACCAGCGACCGCTTGATTTATTTGGAACAGTACACCTGTTAATTCTGAGATATAGGGGAAGGTCAAAAACCTCAAAAAGTGCAGTCCCCTACAAATTTGTAAAATATCCTGAGTGTCATACGCTTCTTGCCGTCAACCTTTTCTTCGCTGACGGTTATCTTCTCAATCAGCTTGTTCAGAAGCTCCTTGTCCAGCGACTGTAAGGTCAGATGCTGATCTATCAGACGGGAGAACTCCTCGGCATTTCTCTTGTTGCCTTCCTCGGCAGCCATTTTGCCCTTCAGCTCGTTCAGCCTGACCTCATATGCCGACCTCTTCTCCTCGCATTCCGCCGACATTTCACGGAACATTTCCTCGGAGATCAGTCCTCTGAACTTGTCCTCATAAAGCTGCTTGTATTTGCGTCGTTCGGTTTCCATGGCTTCTTCAAGAAGCTTCATTTCTTTTTTCTCCGCTTCCCTGTTGACATTGCAGTCCCTGTTCAGCTTTTCAAGCACCAGATCCTTGAAACCTTCCCTGTCGTGTATCTGTATCGCAATGATTTTGTTAATGTCCGCAAGCACCTCTTTGTATATGGTGTCATAAAGAATGTAATGACAGGTGCAGCGTTCCTCGCCACGCTTCGGCTTTTTGTAATTTCCGCAGCAGAAGAATGTTGTCTTTTCCTTGGCACTTGAAATTCTCATTGAATATCCGCATTCCTCACATTTCAGAAGTCCTGCGAATATGTTTTCAAGCTCGCCCGTTCTTGACACCTTTCTCTCCTGCACACGAAGCTGAGCATCCTTCCAGAGCTGTTCGGAAACTATCGGTTCACACATATTTTCATTGACGATCCAGTTTTCCTTTGCATTTTTCAGATATTTGTCGCTCTTGAAGCTCATTTTCTTACGTTTGCCGAATATGTAGGTTCCCAGATAGACCTCGTTGCTGATGATGGACTTTACTGTTCCCAGATTCCATTGATACGGATTTTTTTCGTGAGATCTGCCTGCACGCATATCGTTCAGAGCACTCGGCGTCATTACACGGTCATCAAACAGCTTGTAAGCGATTTTCTGAAATCCCATTCCTTCGTATGCAGCCATTTCAAAAATTCTTTTGACTATTGGTGCCGTTTCCTCGTCCTTGATAAGGGCGTGAGCATTGTCGGGAGATTTCTTGTAGCCGTAGGGAGCTGTTGAACCCATATACTCTCCGTGCTTTGCTTTTGTTGCGAATGCCTGTCTGACTTTCATTGAAGTTTCTGCCGGAAAGAACTCGTTAAACACATTCTTGATAGGCATCATCATATCGAACCTGTCAAGTGTGTGCTGACTGATATCCACATTATCGGAGATAGCAATAAACCTTACGTTGTGTTCGGGGAAATATCTCTGCGTGTAATAGTCAACCATAATGTGCTCACGTCCGAATCTCGACAGGTCTTTTACGACCACGAGATTAACGCCGTTGTTCTCGATATCCGACATCATTTTGCGGAAACCGGGTCGTTCAAAGTTTGTGCCTGTGTAGCCGTCATCGGTGTAGATGTTGTAGATATCGAAGCCCTGTACCTTGCAGTAATCGGCAAGCACCTTTGTCTGAGTTTCGATAGATACGCTTGTGCCGTCATTATCATCGTCCTGTGACAGTCTGCAATAGCAAGCGGTTTTATAGTTATTCATGCTCATTTCCATAGTAATTCCTTACCTTTCGTTATCAGAGCAAAGAATAACGATCACAACCTTATTGTAGCATAAAGCTTTCCGTGAGTCAAGATATAAATCGTATTTATAGGACTATGCAGTAAAATTTCGCAGCGTTACAGTTCCTCCTGTGTGCGGTTTGCAGTTGGCACACAAGGTCGTGTATCACTGATACACATTATCTCTACCGCTGCTTATTCAGTTTTCAAGATGCTTTATGGGTTCGACGTTATGCACACTTAGCAGTATCCTTCTTGATTTCATCTGCTTGTAAGCAGTATAATAAAACATACAGAAACCCGCCGTAAAGAATGTACAGGAA